>JBCCHD010000005.1 GCA_039028935.1 Pseudomonadota bacterium
CAAGCAAATCAATCAGTTGTCGCGCCCTTCGGCTCATTCGTTCTGCCTCCAGAGACAAAAAAAGGGCCATGCGGCCCCATTTGCAGTCTTGCCCCGCTCGCGGGGTTGACGCGTCCCATCCGAAGATGGGTGGTTGTCGCTCAGAAACCAAAAAGCCCCTCGCGGGGCTTTTCGATTAAAAAGCGATTGGTAGCGGGGGCAGGATTTGAACCTGCGACCTTCGGGTTATGAGCCCGACGAGCTGCCAGACTGCTCCACCCCGCATCCGCAGTCGCGAATATTACAAACCCATACTCCGATTTGCAAGAAAATATCTGATCTTTCTACAAATTATTCGTTTCTTCGATGACCAGAATTGGGCATCGTTGAACGCGCTGTAATTTCAAGCAATTTTCGGTCTGTTTTCCAGACGTTGTTCTGGTTAACGTGAGTGCAAGGGTTCCGATTGTTGCCAGCGCTGCGCCGAAGCGCCGTCGCTCCACAGTCTGCCTTGCACCCCATTTCGTGTGCCGGGACTCGCCGTTGCTGGCGCGATTGCCAACCCCCAAAAAGGCGTGCCGGAAACCCGGCACGCCTTTTTTGTTTTCGACTCACTGCGGTACTGCCTCAAATCGAATCCGTATACGATGCTCGACGCCTGTTGGTCGTTTTATCTGTTGGCGTCACCGTTTCGTCCACACCGAGTCCGATGACTGAGATCGCGCGAACAATGCGTCCGCACCGCCGCCACCGGCGTTGCGCCAGTCACGGTAATTGGCGGTTCAATGGTCAGCGTCGCAGGTCACGCTGATTAGGGAATAGACGCTAAAACGCAGCACCAATCCAGGCGATTAGTGCGCCCGGTAGCAAGCCCAAGATGAGCACCGCCCCGCCATTAATGCTCAGCGCGGCGCGCATGCTCCGGCTCGCCTCAATCGGTGGTGCGTCCGCGTCAGGTTGATCAAAGAGCATAACTTTGATCACCCGCAGATAATAAAAGGCCCCGACGACCGAGAAGAACACACCCACCAGCGCGACCCACACGAGGCCGGCATTGAGCGCGGACATTATCACGTTAAGTTTGGGGTAAAACCCAACGAGCGGCGGCACACCCGCCATCGAAAACATGAGTAGCATCATCACGGTCGCAAACCAAGGGCTCCGTCGAAACAGGCCCTTGAAATCATCGATCTCATCGGCTTCAAAGCCTTCGCGACCAAGCAAAATGATCATGCCAAAGGCGCCTGCCGACATGATCACGTACACCACCGTATAAAAGAGCGCCGCCTCAACGCCGGCATTGGTTGGCGCCAAAAATCCCATCAGAATGAACCCAACGTGCGAAATCGTGGAATAGGCCAACATGCGCTTGAGATTGGTTTGTGCGATGGCCACGATGTTGCCGAGCGCGATCGAGAGCACCGACATGACCATGAGCATATCGCGCCAGTCTGCGTACATGGCCCCCAGCCCATCGATGAGCAAACGCAGAATCAATGCAAACGAGGCAAGCTTGGCTGTGCTACCGATGAACAACGTACTCGCGGTTGGTGCACCGTGATAGACATCCGGTATCCACATGTGAAACGGCACTGCACCGAGTTTAAAGGCCATACCCACCAACACGAAACTCAAGCCCAGTAACATGACAAGGCGACCGGATTCAGTGACGCCAGAGCCGCTCATAACAGCGGCAATCTCCGTGAGATCGAGCGATCCGGCAACGCCATAGAGCATTGACATACCGTAGAGCAACGTTCCCGACGCAATCGCACCCAGAACAAAATACTTCATTGCCGACTCGGCCGCGATCGGTGAGTCTCGGTCATAGGCCACCATGGCGTATAGCGACAACGACAGAAGCTCTAGACCTAAGTAAATAGTCAGAAAGTGCCCTGCCGAGATCATGACCAAAATCCCGAGCATGGCAAACAGGGCCAAAATAAAGTACTCCCCTTTCACCAACAATCGGTCTTTCAGGTACTCCATGGAATAGACGAACACAAACACCATCGACACATAGGTCGCCATCTTCAGAACAAGACCGGCGTGATCGGCTACGTACGTTCCAGAGAACGTGAGTGCCCGTCCCTCTTCTGCTGTCATCCAGGTCACAAGGGCGGCGCCGATCACCGTAAGCACCGACAAGTAGTAGGTCCAACGACGCTTGGGATCTTCCGAAAACACATCGAACACCAGCACCACACAGATCATCGCCAATACAAAAATCTCGGCAGCGGCCAGTTGAAAATTAGGCATCTCAAACATGTGTCAGGCCCTTACAACTTGGAGGAGCTAATGTGATTGACAAGGTTATCAACGCTCACGTGCATCAGCTCGGTTAGTGGTGCCGGATACACACCGAGCGCCAGTACACCCACTGCGAGCACGGCCAACATGGCAAATTCACGGCGATTAATATCCGTCAAACCCGCGACATTGTCGTTAGCAATCTCGCCATACGCCACACGCTTTACCATCCACAGCGTATAGGCGGCGCCTAAGATGAGCGTCGTGGCCGCCAAGAAGGCAAACCACACGTTCGCCTGAAAAGCGCCCAGAATAACCATGAACTCACCGACAAAACCCGACGTGCCCGGTAAACCCGCGTTCGCCATCGCAAAGAAGACCATAAAGGCAGCGAACACCGGCATTGTGTTGGCCACGCCACCGTAATCGGCGATATTGCGGCTGTGCACGCGGTCATAAAGCACACCAATACACAGGAACATGGCGCCCGAAATCAAACCATGCGAGATCATCTGAACCATGCCACCTTCGATCCCAAGTACGGATCCGGTGGTGGCCCCTTTGGCGAAGATAACAAACGGAAAGAACAAGCCCAGCGTGACAAACCCCATATGCGCAATAGAGGAATACGCGACCAGTTTTTTCATGTCTGTCTGCACTAGCGCAACAAAGCCAATGTAGACCACTGCAATCAGGGATAACGCGATCAATAGCCACGTCAGTTCCGCACTGGCGTCGGGCGTGATCGGTAGACTAAATCGAATGAAGCCATACCCCCCCATCTTGAGCATGATGGCGGCCAGGACCACCGAACCACCGGTGGGTGCTTCAACGTGCGCATCCGGCAACCAGGTGTGCACGGGCCACATCGGCACTTTCACGGCGAAGGCGAGCAAAAACGCGATAAAGATCCAAAACTGCTCGGTGGAATTGAGACTCAACGCGTGAAAATCGAGAATCGCGTAACTGCCGGACTGGGTGTACATGTAGATCAGTGCCACCAACATGAACACCGAGCCTAAGAAGGTATAAAGGAAAAATTTGATCGTGGCGTACACGCGCCGAGGGCCACCCCATACGCCGATGATGATGAACATCGGAATCAACATGGCTTCCCAAAACACATAAAACAGCATGCCATCCAGGGCACTAAACACGCCGTTCATGAGGCCTTCCATGATCAAAAAGGCAGCCATGTAGTGCGACACGTTATCTTTGATTACTTCCCAGCCCGCCACCACCACGATCACGGTTGTGAAGGTAGTGAGCAGAATGAGCGGAACAGCGAAACCGTCTACGCCGAGGTGGTAATTGACGTTGAATGCACTAATCCATGGAGTCAGCTCTTCAAACTGCATGGCGGCTGTGGAGGAATCAAACCCCACATAGAGCCCAAGACTCACAATGAAAACAACGAGCGACACGACTAAAGCCGAGATGCGCGCAAGTCTGGCATGTTGGCCCACTGCCAGCACCAGTAATGCCCCGACAATGGGCAGCCACACAAGAAGACTCAGCAAAGGCAAAGAACTCATTCCGTCACTCTCACCATCAAGACCTGAACAACAGCCAGCCCATCAGGCCCGACAAGCCGATCACCATCGCAAAAGCGTAGCGATAGAGGTAACCACTTTGCAGTTTGCGCACCCAGCCCGCGAGGCGACCAATTGTTCGCGCCGACCCATTGACCATTGCGCCATCGATCACCGCCTCGTCACCAAATCGCCAGAAGCTCTTTCCGAGCACGCGCGAACCGGCGGCCAGCACTTTTTCATAAAAATGATCCACGTAGTATTTGTTCTCGAACAACGTATACACAGGCGCGAGTGACTTGGCCGCACTGTCGGCAACCGAGGGCTTTTTCAAATACACAAACCAAGCGGCAAACACACCGGCGAACGCCAAATAAACCGGAGGATGCTTAAAGCTATTTAAGGTAAACCCAAGCACAGAATGAAAATGGCTACTGATAATGCCAATTACATCCTGAGACGGATGCACCTTAATGACGCCATCAAAGTAATCGCCAAAAATAACGCTCTTTACGGTCAGCGCACCGATCACCACCGAGGGAATGGCGAGCAGCACCAACGGCACTGTCACAACCCACGGGCTCTCGTGTAGGTGTTCTTTGGTGTGATCGTCCATACGCTCTTTGCCGTGAAACACCAAAAAGAACATGCGGAAAGAATAAAACGCCGTGATGAAGACGCCGATGAGCACTGACCAGTACGCAATACTCGCCATCGGGTTTTGAGAGGCGTGCACCGCCTCGATGATGATGTCTTTGGAATAGAATCCCGCCAATCCCGGAAAACCAATAAGGGCGAGCGAACCGATCAGCGACGTCCAATAGGTAACCGGCATGTACTTTTTGAGTCCGCCCATTTTGCGAATGTCCTGCTCGTGATGCATCGCGATAATCACCGAGCCGGCCGCCAGAAACAGCAATGCCTTAAAAAACGCATGCGTCATGAGATGAAAAATGCCGGCGGCATATGCTGAGGCGCCCAATGCGACAGTCATGTACCCCAGTTGTGACAGCGTCGAATACGCCACGACCCGTTTGATGTCGTTTTGAATGATCCCCAACAGCCCCATGAGTAAGGCCGTGGCGGCACCGGTAAACAAAATGAAGCCAAGTGCTGTGGACGACAGTTCAAACATAGGCGACATGCGCGCCACCATAAAGATACCGGCGGTGACCATGGTAGCGGCGTGAATGAGCGCCGAAATAGGTGTCGGACCCTCCATGCTGTCGGGTAACCATGCATGCAATGGGATCTGCGCGGACTTGCCCATCGCGCCGATGAACAACAAAATGCATATCACAGTCATGGCGTTCCATGACATATCACCAACGATGGTCATCTGCTGATCGGCGATCGCAGGCGCCTGCGCAAACGCTTCGGCGTAGTCCAATGTGCCGCCAAGGTAGGCGATGCCAGCGATTCCCAAAAGAAAACCAAAATCACCCACACGATTGACCAGAAAGGCTTTGAGGTTGGCATGGATCGCTGTGGGCTTTTTGAACCAGAAACCGATCAGCAGGTACGACACCAGACCCACCGCTTCCCAACCAAAAAACAGCTGTAGAAAGTTATTGGACATGACGAGCATGAGCATCGCAAACGTGAACAGCGATATGTAGCTGAAAAAACGTTGATAGCCTGGGTCTTCATGCATGTAGCCAACGGTGTAGATGTGCACCATCAGCGACACGAACGTCACCACGCACATCATCAACGCCGATAAATTATCGATTAGAAAACCGATCTCAAAATGCAGTCCATCACTGACCATCCAGGTGTACAAGCGCTCGTTGAACACAGGATCGCCTGCATAAACTTGGCCATATAACACCAGCGCGGAGAGCACGAACGAGATACCGACGCCCAAAATGCACGCCCAATGAGCGCCTGCCCGGCCAATCTGCTTGCCAAAAAATCCTGCGAGTATGGCACCGACCAGGGGCGCAAACACAATCGCTAATAATGTGTTCATCACACGCTTTACCCCTTCATCGAGTCGAGATGTTCGACATCAATGGTTCGACGACTGCGAAACAGCACGACTAGAATGGCTAGCCCGATGGCCGCTTCGGCCGCCGCCACCGTCAGAATAAAGAAGACAAAGACTTGTCCGTCAATGTTGCCAAGATAGCGGGACAAAGCGACAAAGTTAAAATTGACCGCCAGCAGCATGAGCTCGATGCACATCAACAGGACGATCAGATTTTTACGATTAATAAAAATGCCCGCAACGGATATCGCAAACAAAATCGCCGCGAGCATCAAGAAATGCGACAGTCCTATCATGATGGCTCCTCATCCGAAGGCGTTTCCGCCGTGGGCGGGTCGGGCAGTTCGCGCTCCGGTGCCATGGAGACCATGCGCACTCGATCCTTGCGGTCGACCGCCACCTGACGAGCAATGTTCTGCGCTTTTAGCCCAGGTCGTCGACGCATAGTGAGCGTAATCGCCGCCACAATCGCCACCAGCAAGATGACCGCCGCCAATTCAAACGGATAAACATACTGAGTGTAGAGGACCTCACCCAGTGCCTCTGTATTGCTGTATTCCTTCGACGTTGGTGCGGGTGTGGCAATGAAGTCAAGACCCATCTTCTTGTGCCACACCACGTAGCCGATTTGCCCTACGACAATGAGCGCGACTAGTACGCCGATCGGCATGTAGCGTGTAAAACCTTCTTTCATTTTCTCGACGTTGACGTCGAGCATCATCACGACAAACAAAAACAGCACCATCACAGCGCCGACATAAACCAGGACCAACACAATGCCTAGGAACTCTACTTCCAACAGCACCCACAACACGGCGCTATTGAAAAACGCAAGCACGAGAAACAGCACCGAGTACACCGGATTGCGCGCCGTCACGACACCGATGGCTGCCGCGACCAATACGGATGCAAACAACCAAAATATGGCGGTAGTTATCACTCTATTACCCTAATCCCCATGCAGCGCGATAGCTGCGAATTGACGCGTGCCGATTTACCGATAGACGCGTGTTTATCGGTACGCTGAATCCGCACCTTTGTCAGCGGCTATCATTTCTTCGTATTTCGTTCCTACAGCGAGTAGCTTGTCCTTGGTCATAATGTTCTCGCCGCGATTCTCCATATGATACTCATGCAAACGCGTTTCGACGATGGCGTCGACTGGGCACGCCTCCTCACAAAAACCGCAGTAGATGCACTTAAACAGGTCAATGTCATACCGCGTCGTTCGTCGCGTGCCATCGTCGCGCTGATCGGACTCGATGGTGATCGCGAGCGCTGGACACACCGCTTCACAAAGCTTGCACGCGATACATCGCTCTTCGCCGTTCGCATAGCGTCGCAACGCATGTAGACCCCGAAACCGGTGCGATTGAGGCGTCTTCTCCATCGGATAACGCAAAGTCACCGGCTTCCTAAAAAACTGCTTGAGAGTGACCCACAACCCAGAGCGTAACTCGCTGAGTAACAGTGTTTTAACTAAACTCATTTTCCCCAACCCAGTGGAAGCTGCTTTCGCGCCAAAATTGGCGCCTGAAATCCATCATTCATTATGAAAACCAAGGGCCCAACTTACCCCATACCATCACGCCCTCAACAAAGATCCAGACGATGGTCACGGGAATGAACACTTTCCAGCCCAGACGCATAATTTGGTCATAGCGATAGCGCGGAAACGTTGCGCGAAACCATAGAAAACAAAATAAGAAAAAGAACGTCTTAATAAGCAGCCACACAAAACTCGGCGCCCCTAAGAACGTGTCACCAATCCCGGGAATCCCCTGGAATGGCGAAAGCCAGCCGCCAAGAAACATGAGTGCTGTGAGCATGGCAATTAAGATCATGTTGGCGTATTCCGCGAGGAAAAACATGGCGAACGCTGCTCCGGAATATTCAACATGAAATCCGGCAACAATTTCTGATTCGCCCTCGGCCACATCGAACGGCGCCCGGTTGGTCTCGGCCACACCCGAAATAAAATAGACCACGAATAACGGAAACAAAGGCACCCAGTACCAGTGGAGTACACTGCCGCTCTGCCCTTCAACAATTTGCCCTAAATTGAGGGTGCCACTGGCCATCAGCACACCGACCAGCGCAAAGCCCATGGCAATCTCATACGCGACAATTTGCGCCGCCGAACGCATGGCTCCCAGCAGTGCATATTTTGAGTTCGACGCCCAGCCACCTAAAATCACGCCGTAGACCCCGAGTGATGTCAGGGCAAGTACAAACAGTAATCCGGCGTTGATATCCGACAGAACCGCCGTGGGCGAAAATGGCATCACCGCCCACACCGCGAGTGCCGGCACCAAAGTGATCATCGGTGCGATCAGAAACAAGAAACGATTGGCACTGCTGGGCAGCAATACTTCCTTGAGCAACAGCTTAATCACGTCGGCAAACGGCTGAAGAAGCCCCAAAGGCCCAACGCGGTTAGGCCCGACACGCGCCTGCATATGGCCGATAACTTTGCGTTCCGCGAGCGTGAGCATCGCCACGCTGATAATCAAGGGTAACAAAATGGCCACTATGTACAGCAGCGATCGCGCCGTAAACTGCAAGCTCTCGGGCAACCAACCCGTTAGGAGATCTACCACCATCTCAACCGGCTTCCTGCAGTGCGTCGGTTACATCCATCGATCGCGCACGAATCTGTTGCAGCGGTGCCGCGCGCCGTACAATGGGGTCACTTTGATACAAGCCGTGTGGCTTGCTCAACGCCGCCACCTCCGTTACGCGTACATGGCGACCATCAAATCGATTAGTTAGCCGCACATCACCGCACGCTTGCCGAGCCTCATCCAACACCTCGTCCGCGCTCGTCATGTCGAACCCGTCTATCTCCAATGTATTGGCCAACACACGAATCACCTTCCAGCCAGGCCGAGCGTCGCCACGCGGCATCGCCACACCGCGCATCGACTGCAGACGGCCTTCCGCGTTGACATAGGAACCGGCGGATTCGCCATACGCTGCAATTGGCAGCACCACATCGGCGTACTGACGCAGGCTGTTGCTCAGGTAACTGGTCATGGCGACGACATGGCTTTGTTGCAGCGTCTCGGCGTGTCGGGCACCGTCCGCTACATCCGCGTCGAGCTCGAGACCAAACGTGATGTAAGCGCCCAGTCCCGCGTTCAACATGGCCTGTGTGTCCAAGCCAATACGAACCGCTTTGCGGGCGCCGGCCGTACGATGCGGTAGCGCGCCAACCATGGCGGCACCGGCCGAGTTCGCTGCCATCCCCACCACGGCGAGCTTCGCATCGCACGCCTCAGCAAGCGCTGAAGCCAAGGCCCGCACACCGCTGAAGTTTGCGTGGCGCGTAGCCGCATGACCAATGAGTACGGTTGCCTGATCCGATTGTTTGAGCGACTCGACTAGTTGGCGATGCGCATCGGTGACCAAGGCGTCACTCACGATCGATCTCAGCGTGTCCGGCACGGCGGCCTCAGCAGCGGCCACCAAGGCCGCGACATCGTACAGAAGATTGGTCGAGTGGATAGCGACATGAGGCAAGAACAGATACTCGTCGTCGGTCTCATTGACCATCGAGACCTGTGCACCCGCCGAGTTCGCCGCACGAATACGATGCGCGAGCATCGGCACCTCGTGTCGAACGCGACAACCCAACAGCGCGATCGCGTTTTGTGCATTGAGCTCAGCGATATTCATACCTAAACCGGGGTAAGCGTCGTCACCTGCTTGGTCGCTAAAATCGATTTGCTGGAGACGATGATCGATATTGTCACTGCCAGTGCCCCGCGTCAGTCGTTCCAGCAGATGCAGCTCTTCGACCGTCGCCCATGGGGCCGCAAGCACACCCAGCTGAGATCGCGCCTGCGCGGTCGCCTTCTTGATGCCATCGGCCGCGGCTTGCAGCGCGGTGGTCCAATCGGTTTCGCGCCATTCGCCATCGCGTTTGATCATCGGAGTGGTGACGCGATCGTCGGTATACAGACCGGTATAGGCAAAACGGTCCCGGTCAGCGATCCAGGTTTCATTTATCGCCTCATTCACCCGCGGTACCGCGCGCATGATTTTGCCGCGCAACAAATGCACATGCAGGTTGGTGCCGAAACAATCATGAGGCGAAATCGCATCCGCCTGCTCCATCTCCCACGAACGCGCTCGGAATCGAAACGGTTTACTGTTCAATGCCCCCACCGGACACAAATCGATAATGTTGCCCGACAGTTCATGATCAACTGTTTTGGCGATATAAGGGGCGATTTCAACGTGCTCACCACGGCCGATCGTGCCCAGCTCTTGGATGCCTGCCACCTCTTCGCCAAAACGCACACAACGCGTGCAGTGTATGCAGCGGGTCATATCGGTAGACACTAATGGGCCGAGCTCTTTGTCCTCGACCGCGCGCTTGGTTTCGGCATAACGTGAGACACCACGCCCGTACCCCATGGCCAAGTCTTGAAGTTCGCATTCCCCACCTTGATCGCAAATCGGGCAATCCAACGGATGGTTAATGAGTAGAAATTCCATCGTCGCGCGCTGGGCCTCGATCGCGGCCTTGCTGCGTGTAAAGAACTTCATGCCGTCACCGACGGGAGTGGCGCACGCCGGCATCGGTTTGCGTCCCTTCTCCATTTCGACGAGGCACATTCGGCAGTTCGCTGCGATGGACAGTTTTTCGTGATAACAAAAACGGGGAATGTAAATACCGTTCTCGTCAGTCACCTCGATGAGCATCTGGCCACCTTGGGCTTCCAGCGTCTGGCCATCCACTTCGATCGTGATTTTGTTGTCGCTCATGTTCTACCCCAAACGTTCCGACGCGTTATGCCACGCGCGAATCGGGCGCATCGACAATACTGTGTCCATGCTCCACTAGATACTCGAACTCGTGTCCAAACTGTCGCAGAAAGCTCTGCACCGGCCAGGCTGCCGCATCACCAAGCGCGCAGATCGTGTGCCCTTCGATTTTGTTGGCCACATCCATCAGTTTGCCAAGGTCGTCACGTGTGCCTCGACCTTGACGAATACGACTCACCATGCGGTGCATCCAGCCGGTACCTTCACGACACGGCGTGCATTGCCCACAGCTTTCGGCGTAATAGAAGCGCGATATACGCTCCAACACTCGCACCATGCAAGTTTGGTCGTCCATCACGATGACCGCGCCCGTTCCGAGCGCCGAGCCGGCGGCCTGCACTGAGTCATAGTCCATCGTTGCCTCAAGCATTTTTTCACCCGGCACAACCGGCACCGATGAGCCACCTGGGATCACCGCTTTGAGTTGACGCCCATGTCGCACACCACCACAAATCTCCAATAGCTCTTTAAACGGTACGCCCATGGGCAATTCGTAGTTTCCGGGTTTGTTCACATGGCCAGACACAGAAAATATGGCCGTGCCGCCCGCATTCTCGACACCCAACTGTTTAAACCACTCGGCACCATTTCGAATGATGCTCGGCGCCGACGCGAGGCTGTAGGTGTTGTTGACGGTCGTTGGCTTGCCGAACGCGCCAAAGTTGGCAGGAAACGGCGGCTTAAACCGAGGCCGCCCGGGCTTACCCTCTAACGACTCGAGCAATCCGGTTTCCTCACCGCAAATGTAAGCACCAGCGCCCACAAACGCGTGCAGATCAAAATCGATGCCCGACCCAAGAATGTTCTTCCCAAGGTAGCCGGCGGCATACGCTTCTTTAATGGCCGCCTCAAATCGAGGAACCGGCTCGGCGATAAATTCCCCGCGAATGTAGTTATAGCCGACCGTCGCGCCAATCGCGTAACCGGCGATGATCATGCCTTCCACTAACGCATGGGGGTTGTATCGCAATATATCGCGATCATGACAGGTGCCGGGCTCCGACTCATCCGAATTGCACACAATGTACTTCTGTCCTGGAGCATTGCGCGGCATAAAACTCCACTTAAGGCCGGTAGGAAAGCCCGCACCACCACGACCGCGAAGACCGGATGCTTTCATTTCCTCGATTACCGCTTCAGGCGTCATGCCCGCCGCAATCTTTTTCAATGCCTCATAGCCGCCGAGTTTCTCATAGACATCGATCGTCCACGGTTGATCGTGGCCATGCGTGGCAAACGCAACGAGGTTTTTTTGTTCGAGCCATTTATTCATGGTTACGCTCTATTAGTGTCCGTGCGGTTCGTCCGGCACCGCATCCAGAATCTCATCGACTTTTTCAGGCGTCAGGTTCTCGTGATACACATGATCGACCATCATCATGGGCGCACCGACACATGCCGCCAGGCACTCCTCCTCACGCTTAAGAAAGAACTTGCCATCGGGTGTGCTCTCGCCCGTTTTAATACCGAGTTTTTTCTCAACGTGCGCCACTATCTCATCCGCGCCACAGAGCATACAGCTGATATTGGTACACACCGACACACTGCAACGGCCCACCGGCTTGGTTTCAAACATCGAATAGAACGCCGCCACTTCATACACTTGGATAGCCGGCAAATCGAGGTACTCCGCGATGCCGTTCATGAGCTCGTCCGTCAAAAACCCTTGATTGTGGTGTTGTGCTTCGCGCAATGCCGCAATGACGGCCGAGCGTTGCCGACCTTCGGGAAACTTCTTCACCCAATGATCGATCTCCGCGCGCACGTCGGCCGGCAGAGCGTGGTTTGAATTAGATTGGGATACTTCTGTCATCTGATCACCGATCGATTTCCCCAAAAACAATATCCTGCGTGCCAATAACCGCTACGACATCCGCGAGCATGTGCCCTTGGACCATCTCGCTCATTGACGCTAAATGGGCAAAACCGGGCGCGCGGATTTTGACGCGAAACGGCTTGTTCGCACCGTCGGACACAAGGTAGCAACCGAACTCCCCTTTCGGGTGTTCGACTGCCACATACACCTCACCGGCCGGCACGCAGTACCCTTCGGTAAATAATTTAAAATGATGAATTAGGGCTTCCATATCCCCTTTCATACTGGGTCGTTTGGGTGGCGCAATTTTGTTGTCGCCGACCATTACCGGACCCTCGTTTTGCCTTAGCCACTCAACACACTGCTTGACGATGCGATTGGACTGGCGCATTTCCTCGACCCGAACCAAATAGCGGTCGTAGCAGTCACCACTCACACCCACTGGAATATCAAAATCGAGTCGGTCATACACTTCGTAGGGTTGTTTCTTACGAAGATCCCATTCGACACCCGAACCGCGTAACATCGGCCCGGTAAAGCCCAGTGCGATGGCGCGCTCCGGCGACACGACACCGATATTGACTGTGCGCTGTTTCCAAATTCGGTTGTCCGTGAGCAGCGTTTCATAGGTGTCGACACACGCCGGAAAACGATCAGTAAAATCGTCGATGAAATCCAGGAGCGAGCCCTCACGACGCGCATTGGTTTTGTCCACGTCTTTTTGCGAACGAAATTTTGAGGGCTGCTGTTTGGGCATGGAGTCAGGCAAATCGCGATAAACACCGCCGGGTCGATAGTAGGTCGCATGCAGACGCGCACCGGACACCGCTTCGTAGCAGTCCATAAGATCTTCGCGCTCACGAAAGGCGTATAGGAAAAGCGTCATGGCACCGATATCAAGACCATGCGCGCCGATCCACATCAGGTGATTGAGAATGCGGGTAATCTCATCAAACATCACGCGGATGTATTGCGCACGCTCAGGTACCTCGACGCCGAGTAATTTTTCGATGGCCATAACGTAGCCATGCTCATTGCACATCATGGACACGTAGTCGAGCCGGTCCATGTAGCCAATACTCTGATTAAAAGGTTTCGTTTCAGCGAGCTTCTCGGTGCCGCGATGTAGCAATCCCACATGGGGATCGGCCCGATGAATCACCTCACCATCGAGCTCCAACACCAGGCGCAGAACGCCATGCGCAGCCGGATGCTGCGGACCAAAGTTCATTGTGTAGGATTCGATCTCACGCATGTTCGCTCTCGCCGGATGGATCGTCAGTTAGATTGGCGTCGTACCGATTGTCCTGTCGAATCACGCGGGGCACTAATGTACGTGGCGCGATCGTGACCGGTTGATACACCACCCGACCCTGTTCGGGGTCGTAGCGCACTTCGGCATGACCACTGATCGGAAAATCTTTGCGGAACGGGTGTCCGACAAACCCGTAATCGGTAAGTAAGCGTCGAAGATCCGGATGCCCATCAAACAAAATGCCGTAGAGATCGAACGCCTCGCGTTCGAACCAGTCCGCCGCATTCCAAACCGGATACGAAGACGGTACTCGTGGCGCTTCATCGTCGGGTGCATACACACGTACACGAAGACGATGATTGTTCACATAAGAGAGCAAATGGATGACCGCCGCAAAGCGCGGCCCCTCGGCATCGCGATGAGTTAATGACTGCCGATGGACGCCACGGCTGAAGCCCGAACGCGTGGCCGCGTTGCCCTTCCATTCGTCTCGACCGTATCCCAGGTAGTCGACACCACACACATCGATCAACGCATCGAAGCGAAACGGCTCCTCGTCCCGGAGCACAGTGGCCACGTCTAGCCAATCGTCGGCACCCACTACCAGCGTGTGATCACCCTCACCCACTTTTAGCACAGCCACCGTGTCGCCAAATCGCGCGTTCACGGCATCCGCCAGAGAATTGGGCGCACTGAGTGCGTCGAGCTGGCTCATGGATTATCCCCGTGCAATGGTGTTAGTACGTTTGATTTTTTTCTGTAACTGAAGAATGCCGTACAGCAAGGCCTCGGCGGTCGGAGGACAGCCCGGCACATAAATATCGACTGGCACCACGCGATCACAACCGCGCACCACTGAGTAAGAGTAATGGTAGTAACCACCACCGTTGGCACACGACCCCATGGAAATCACCCAACGTGGCTCAGCCATCTGGTCATACACTTTGCGAAGCGCTGGCGCCATCTTGTTGCAGAGGGTACCGGCCACAATCATGACGTCACTCTGACGCGGACTTGGCCGAAACAGCACCCCAAATTGATCCAAGTCATAGCGCGCAGCGCCCGCGTGCATCATTTCCACCGCACAACACGCCAATCCGAACGTCATCGGCCACATGGAACCGGTCCGCGCCCAGTTGATTACGTCATCGGCGCGGGCAGTGAGAAAGCCCGGCCCCGCCTGGCCTTCGTTCGTGTACGAGTCATCGGCTTCCAGTGATGGGCGCGCTGCGTCTAATCCCATTCGAGCGCCCCTTTCTTCCATTCGTAAATAAAACCGACCACCAAAATAAACAGAAAGAGCGCCATGCTCAGCAGACCAAACAGACCTACTTTGTCGAGCGATACCGCCCAGGGAAACAGGAACGCGATCTCAAGATCAAAAATAATAAAGAGAATAGCCACAAGGTAGTAACGCACGTCGAAGCGCATGCGGGCGTCTTCAAATGGTTCGAAGCCGCATTCATAGGGTGACAGTTTTTCGTCGTCGGGCCGTGTCGGTCCAAGCAGAAAACCCAAAGAGAGGAGCACAACGCCCACGCCGGTGGCCACGGCAAGAAAAATCAGAATCGGAGCGTATTCGGTCAGCATGTCACTTCGCAATCAATCAGGCTGTTGATGAGTGTCGACGTTTGACGTTGTTAAACGCCTGACCGTGGGCCCGTGGTCAGACCGGCCCGGTCCGTAATATGGTAACAGCCTGGTGCGCGTAAGGCACGACGAAAGCGACAAATTGTGTTCTGGACGACCTGATGTAGCGTGTATTTCGTTGTTCGTGGCGTGCGCGCCCGCACAAGAGACTTAGCGCGTCGCGCAGGGCGCGCATCATCACGCCAATTTCACACCGCTAAGCGTGTTGAATTCGACGCAACGGTCGTCGAGCGCCGCGCCGTTTCCCAGTCGGTAGGAAGCGCCGGAGATGCCGGCGAGAAACAGATTAAACGGATGGTGCCGATGGCCGGACTCGAACCGGCACAGCTAAAAGCCACTGCCCCCTCAAGACAGCGTGTCTACCAATTCCACCACATCGGCAATAGTTTTGATTCCGTTTGGGAGCGTCGACAACGCACGAACGGGGCGTTACTGACCGCCCTCACCATCAATCGGTGCATCGCCATTTGAGTCTTCTGATTCTGGCGCGACCGGATCGGGCAGTGACGGTACGTCACCCGCGGGCAATGTCGGCACCTCATTGGGCGTTAACGAAGGCACTTCGGACTGCGGTTCGGACAGCGATTCAACGATGCTCTTGCTGGTCACACCCTGCGCAGCAAAGTAGGCCAAGTAGCAGCTTGTGCAGAAAAACAGGAACGCCAGCAGCGAGGTCGTTCGCGACAGAAAATTACCCGAGCCACGCGAACCGAACACGGTGCCAGAGGCACCGGCACCGAATGCCGCACCGGCGTCAGCCCCTTTGCCTTGCTGGAGCAAAATAAAACCGACGAGAAAGAACGCCAGCACCAGGTGAATGACCAAAATAATTTGTTGCATCGTATACCTATCAATCGCAGCACTACGCTGCCGCACAGATTTCCAAAAACGGCTCGCTTTTCAGTGAAGCGCCACCCACCAAACCACCGTCAACATCGGGCATGGCGTACAGCTCGGCCGCGTTTTTGCCGTTCACGCTGCCGCCATACAGGATGCGCAGCGAGTCGGCTATAGTATCACTTTGTGACGCGATCATGCGACGCAAATACGCGTGCACATCCTGCGCCTGGTCAGGCGTTGCGGTCTGTCCGGTACCGATCGCCCAAACGGGTTCATACGCCAACACGGCGCGCTCCAGCGCTCGAACACCCACCCTGTTAATCACCGCGTCGAGCTGTCGCTTGACGACGTTTTCGGTGGTACCCGCTTCCCGCTCCTCGAGCGTTTCGCCAACGCACAAAATTGGCGTCAGACCCGATGTTTGTGCCTCCTCGAATTTGACGGCCACCATCTCGCTCGACTCGCCATAGAGCGCCCGCCTCTCGGAGTGCCCGACCAACACATGCGTGCAGCCCAAATCCACCAGCATATCGCCCGACACTTCGCCCGTATGGGGCCCGGAGTGTTCGGTGCTCAAATTTTGCGCGCCAAGCTGAATCGGCGTGCCCGCGATCAGGCCACACGCCAACGACAAATAACCAAATGACGGGCAGATCAGCACCTCGCAACGACACTCATCCGTCAGACCCTGTCTGATTTCGTTGATGAGCGTGGCCGTCATGGCCCGCGACCCGTTCATTTTCCAGTTTCCAGCCGTGATAAGCTTGCGCACAGGACCGTCCTCTAATCCATATTTTTCAGTGCTTTACGAATAAAATCTAAACTATGTTCGCACAGTCAACTCCGTGTTGAAGCGGCACTGTACCGACCCAAACAAGCAAAATCAATGGCTTCGTGGTCGCGTTCGCACGGCGAGGCATGGACAAAGGGAGGGTCGAGGCGCACGACTGGATAATCAGGTGGCCGCGGCCACCACTTCGGCCAACGATTCGGCGTGCTGGAGTACTTCGCTTTCATCGTTACCTTCCACCATCACGCGAATAACCGGCTCCGTGCCAGACGGCCTGAGTACCACCCGACCACGATCACCCAGCTGACTCTCCGAGTGAGCCACCGCGGTATTGATTTGGTCGTTGTCGGTGATGTCCACCCGTTTTTCCATGCGCACATTAATCATTTTTTGCGGCAATCTCGCCATGCCGGCACACAATTGCTCAACCGGCTTCCCAGCGTCGCGTATCGCCGCCAGCATTTGCAGGGCCGCGATGATGCCGTCCCCGGTGGAGGTTTTGTCCAAACAGATAATGTGTCCGGACGTTTCACCGCCGATGACGCCACCCGTTTCCGCTAGTGTGCTGAGTACATGCCGGTCACCCACCGACGCGCGCAAGAATTCGATTCCCTCACGCTGCATCGCCTGTTCAAGACCCAAGTTACTCATGACGGTGCCGACTACGGGTCCTTTCAATGTGCCGGAACGTTTGCGCGCCATGGCCAGCGCATACACAATCTGATCGCCATCAATGAGTCGGCCTTTGCTGTCGACCAACGATAAACGATCGCCGTCACCATCAAAGGCAACACCCAGATCGGCACCGAGCGCCGTCACTGTGCTTTGCAGCGCCTCGGGACTGGTCGAACCGAATCCGTCATTAATATTCGTACCGTTGGGGGAACACCCAATGGTAATAATGTCCGCACCCAAATCAGAAAACACTTTTGGTGCGATCTTAAACGTAGCGCCATTAGAGCCATCAATTACGATACGCATACCATTGAGATCCAGCGATTCACTCACCGACTGCTTGCAAAACGTCATGTAGCGATCAACGGCGTCATACCGACGCTCGGCCCGACCGAGTTTTTTGGACTGCCGGGTGATGGGCGGCTGATCGATCAGTTCTTCAATGCGTGCTTGATTCTCGTCGGAGAGCTTGGAGCCATTGCGATCAAAGAACTTAATACCGTTATCTTGATACAAATTGTGCGACGCGCTGATGACCACGCCTAAGTCGGCGCCGAGCACACGTGTTAGGTATGCAATACCAGGTGTGGGCATGACCTGGAGCAACTTGACATTGACACCGGCTGCGACAAATCCCGCCTCGAGCGCAGACTCAAACATATAACCTGAGATTCTGGGGTCCTTCCCGACCACGACGCTGCCGCCTTCCGGCACCATAACCTGCCCCGCGGCGCTCGCCAGACGGACAGCAAAATTGACGGTCATCGGCGCCTCACCGACCGGTCCACGAACGCCATCCGTTCCAAAGTATTTACCCATGTTCACTCCCTTGTCGCATCCGCCAGTTCCCCTACCAGCCCGACAGTTGATCAATTTTTGTACAAATTACGCGGTATTATACGCAACATCTCGCACAGCACATGTGATCCGTACCGCATCAATCGTTTCCGGTACGTCATGAACGCGAATGATCGCCGCCCCCATCCAGGCCGCCAACGCGGCCAGGGCCAACGAGCCGGACAAGCGCTCGTCAACCTCACGATTGAGAACAGCTCCCAGCATAGACTTGCGCGACACCCCGACCAGCAAGGGCTGCGGTGAGAGTGCCGGCAACGATTTGAAGAGCGCCAAATTGTGCTCGAGGGTCTTACCAAAACCAAAACCCGGATCGACGATGATTTGATCTCGGTCAATTCCCGCGGCCTCGCAAGCGGTCACGCGGTTTGCCAAGTAGTGAGCGATATCCGCAACCACGCTTTGGTAGGTCGGATTGTCTTGCATGGTCTTGGCCGAACCTTGTCGATGCATGACACACACAGGCACCCGCGCCAACGCGGCGGCCTTCAGCGCACCTTCAGCCTCCAAGCCATTCACGTCGTTAATCATGAGGGCGCCCGCATCCGTTGCGGCGGTCATCACCTCGGGCTTCGTCGTATCGATAGACACCGGCACATCAAACTCTCGCACGATCGCCTCGATGACCGGCACAACACGCTCGAGTTCTTGGTCAACGGCGACACGATCCGCGCCTGGCCGCGTCGATTCGCCACCCACATCGACGATATCAACACCCGCCTTTACCATTGCCGACGCTTGTCGAACAGCCGCATCGACTGAATCGAACTGGCCCCCATCAGAAAACGAGTCTGGGGTGACATTAATAATCCCCATCACCTTCGGCCAACCGTCAGAGGATGGAGGAAACGTCCAATTCATGATGTGAGTGCTCCGGGCATTGGGCAAAAAAACAGGCGACTGCGTTACCGCAATCGCCTGTGTGTAGTTAGACTAACCGACTAGCTTTGACCAGCCGGACCTCCGATCGGCGAGTCGCCTGTGTCGTCCGTTTTCGTGTCATTTGAACGCAACCCTGACTCGCCGCGATCGTCCCAATCTTCGGGGGGACGTGGCTTGCGGCCGGCCATGATATCTTTTATCTGGTCTTCATCGATGGTCTCGTACTTCATGAGCGCATCGGCCATGTCATCGAGCGCCTGTCGATTCTCCTCAAGAATCTTACGGGCACGCTCGTAATTGGTGGTAATCAGCTCTCGGATCTCTTGGTCAATCAGTTCGGCCGTATCCATCGACACGTCTTTACGACCGGACTGTGTGCGACCCAAATACATCGCACTCTCGTCCTCCGTATAATTCAACGGACCGAGCTTTTCCGAAAGCCCCCACCGCGTGACCATGTTTGTGGCGATATTCGTCGCCACTTCAATGTCATTGGACGCCCCGGTGGTGACACCCTCTTCACCCAGCGTCATCTCTTCGGCAATGCGTCCACCAAACAACACGGCCAGCTGGCTCTTCAGCCGTCGCCGACTCGCACTATAGCGGTCCTCCTCGGGCAGAAAAACGGTGACGCCGAGCGCACGCCCACGTGGAATGATGGTGACCTTATAGACCGGATCGTGCTCAGGCACATTCAGTCCGACAATGGCGTGTCCCGCCTCATGGTAAGCCGTATTGCGCTTTTCCTCTTCGCTCATCACCATCGATTTGCGCTCCGCGCCCATGATGATCTTATCTTTGGCTTGTTCGAAGTCTTCCATTTGCACGGTGCGACGGTTGCTGCGCGCCGCCATCAGCGCCGCCTCATTCACTAAGTTCGCCAAATCGGCGCCTGAGAAACCCGGCGTGCCTCGTGCGATCACGGAGGGACGCACATCATCACCGATTGGCACTTTTCGCATGTGCACTTTGATAATTTGCTCGCGCCCGCGTACGTCTGGCAGCGGCACCGTTACTTGACGGTCAAAACGTCCTGGTCGCAACAAGGCTTTATCAAGCACATCGGCTCGGTTGGTCGCGGCAATCACGATCACACCTTCGTTGTCCTCGAAGCCATCCATTTCAACGAGCAACTGGTTGAGCGTTTGCTCCCGCTCGTCGTGACCGCCACTCAATCCGGCGCCGGCTCCACGATGACGTCCCACCGCATCGATCTCATCAATAAAGATAATGCATGGGGCATGTTTCTTGGCCTGATCGAACATGTCGCGTACACGTGAGGCACCTACGCCGACGAACATCTCGACAAAATCCGAACCCGAAATGGTAAAGAACGGGACCTTAGCCTCTCCCGCTATCGCGCGGGCGAGCAAGGTTTTACCGGTGCCAGGCGGGCCTACCATAAGCACACCACGGGGAATCTTGCCCCCGAGACGCTGGAACTTAGTGGGGTCGCGCAGAAAGTCGACAATTTCACCCACTTCTTCTTTGGCTTCTTCGACACCGGCGACATCAGTGAAGTTAACGTTGACTTGATCTTCGCCGAGCATGCGGGCGCGGCTCTTGCCAAACGTGCGAATGCCGCCACCGCCACCGCCTTGCATCTGGCGCATGAAATAAATCCACACAAAGATAAGGAGCAAGAACGGCGCAAACTCGATAAACAGGATAAAGAGCAGACTGCGATCTTTGGGTTCGGCACGTGAGTAGGTCACGTTGGCCTCGTCCATCTCTTTAATCAGCGCCTGATAATCGCGCTCCACACTCAGTGTGCTAAACGTCTGGCCGTTCTTGAGCTTTCCGGTGATTTTGTTTTGATCTTCGAACACGACGGTGTCGATCGCGCCGCGATCGAGCTGATCACGAAAGTCGGAGTAATTAAATTGATTGGCCGGCGCCATTTTAGGCCCGAAATTATCAAACACCGTGACCAGCACGAGCGCGATAATGACCCATAGTAGTAAGTTCTTACCCAGATCGCTCAAGGGTTTACTCCCGATATTTAAAGTGCGTGAAAAGAGTCAGAGTGTGTCCGCTGCGTGTGGCTAAACGAGTGTATTCGTTTAGGGAATCTGTCCCGCGACCCCGACCGACGTGACAACCCAAGACACGGAGACCAGGGTGCGGGCCAGATGACGCGCTGCAAGAACGCGTCTGAGTCATCAACACTACTACACCTCATAGCCCGTGGCCACCATGTATGTCTCACGGCTTCGCGGCCGGGATGCCCGCGGCTTGCGAACCTTGACATTCCGAAACAGGGATCGAGCATTTTTGACATATAAATCAAAGCCTTCGCCATGAAAGAGCTTGGTTACAAAGGCACCACCCGGGCGCAATACCTGCGTGGCACAATCGATCGCGAGCTCGGCTAAATACATGCTGCGCGACTGGTCTGCTGACCGTATGCCACTGATATTGGGGGCCATATCCGACATTACAAGATCCGCTTTACCGTTCATGGCCGAAAATATCTGCTCGAGCACATCGTCTTCACGAAAATCGCCCTGGATAAACGTAACTCCTTCTAATGGTTGCATTTCCAGCAGATCAACGGCAACAATTTGACCATCCGGCCCAAGCTGTTTTGCCGCCACCTGAGACCACCCGCCTGGCGCAGCGCCTAAATCGAGCACCCGCTGCCCGCGCCGAATCAGCGGCTCTTTGTCGAGCAATTCGAGCAGCTTGTACACCGCGCGACTGCGATATCCATCGCGCTGAGCCTGAAGGACATATTCGTCCTTATGGTGTTCGTGCAGCCACCGACCGCTACTGCCTTTTCTGCCCACCTAAAATTCTCCTGCCAACCTGACGCTAGCGGTGCTAGAGTCCGCCTTCCTGATTGAAACCGAAACCTGGCGCGAGCTCTTTTGGACTGGACGGCACACTTATGCAACTCACCGAATCACAAAAAAAATACCTACGCGGCCTCGCACACCAAAAGAAAGCCGTGGTGATGCTGGGTAACCAGGGCCTGACTGACAATGTATTGAAGGAAATTAACACGGCGCTTTCGTTTCATGAACTGATCAAAATCAAAGTGCGTGTAGGCGATCGTGTAGAACGCGATACGGTATTAAAACAAATTGTCGATAACCAGGAATGTGAACTCATTCAGCGCGTAGGCAATACGGCAACGTTGTTCAAACGCAATCTCGACAAACCTCGCATTCAGCTACCGCGCTAAGCGACGCATTACACCGAGGGAGTAAGCGTCAAACGATCGTCTCGGCAAACGTTGTGTGTTGGTTCTGCGACCGTTTATCTAAATGTAACGCACTTCGAGTATTTCATACTCGATGTCACCGCCTGGTGCTTTGACCACAATCTCGTCCTCAGCGGACTTACCGATGAGCGCTCGAGCGATAGGCGAGGTGAACGAGATCAATCCGCGTTTAATATCGGCCTCGTCCTCGCCAACGATACGGTAGGTCACTTCCTGATCGGATTCGAGTTCCAGCAGTTTAACGGTAACGCCAAAAATCACTTTCCCGGTATCGGGCATGTCGGTGACATCGATGATCTGGGCATTAGACAGCTTCCCCTCGATGTCCTTAATCCGACCTTCGATGAAGCCCTGCTGCTCCTTGGCAGCATGATACTCAGCGTTTTCTTTTAGATCGCCATGTTCCCGCGCTTCGGCAATGGCCTTGATAACCGTCGGACGGTCTTCCCCTTTGAGTCGCGTCAGTTCATCCCGAAGCTGCTGGGCCCCTTCGGCGGTCAGTGGCACTTTGTTCATAAGTCAACTTCCTTATGGAGTTCTTGCAGTCGATTCACGTCCGTCACGTCCAGATAATCCATCGCTGCGCAACCCGCACGGCCACCCGCCACGGTGGTGTAATACGTTACTTTACCACGCACCGCCTCGCGACGAATGGAATGCGACTCGTGGATTGCCTGTTTGCCCTCGGTGCTGTTCACGATTAAGTCGATCTCACCATTTTTGATCATATCAACGACGTGAGGTCTACCTTCATGCACCTTGTTGACTCCTTTACACTCAACGCCTGCGCCGTTGATCGCACGTGCCGTGCCGTGAGTCGCAATCAGCGAAAAGCCGCGTTCCACCAAATCCTGCGCAAGCTCAACCGCGGCGGGCTTATCACTGTCGCGCACGCTGATAAACACCTGACCACTCGCCGGTAGCTTGATGCCCGATGCTTGTTGCGCCTTAGCGTAGGCAATCGCAAACGTCGGCCCCGTGGCCATAACTTCGCCCGTGGATTTCATCTCTGGACCCAGTATCGGGTCAGACCCTGGAAACTTTAAGAAAGGAAACACCGACTCTTTTACTGAGTAATAGCGCGGCTTGGGGGTTACCAAGCAGTTTTGTTCTTTGAGCGATCGCCCCATCATCACACGCGCCGCGATTTTGGCGAGCGGAAGACCCGTCGCTTTCGAGACAAATGGCACCGTTCGCGAGGCACGCGGGTTTACCTCCAGAAGGAAAATGTTGTCACCCTGAATCGCAAACTGGGTATTCATCAACCCCACGACGTTGAGCGATCGCGCCAGCAACGTGACTTGACGAATCAACTCATTCTCAGTGGCTTCACTGAGCGAGGCCGGCGGCAAAATACAGCTCGAATCACCCGAATGAACACCCGCCTGTTCGATATGCTCCATAATGCCACCGACTAGTACATCGTCGCCGTCGCAAATAATGTCAACGTCGACTTCTGTGGCCAGATTCAAGAACCGGTCGAGTAGCACCGGACTCTCGTTCGACACTTGCACTGCGCTGTTAATATACGCGTTGAGATCCGCTTTCGAAAACACGATTTCCATAGCCCGACCACCCAGCACATAGGAAGGCCGCACGACGAGCGGATAGCCCACATCTTCCGCGCGCTCGAGCGCCTCTTCTTCGGTTTTGGCGGTCGCATTTGCCGGCTGCTTGAGGTCGATATCCTGGATGAGCTGTTGGAACCGCTCGCGGTCCTCCGCCAAATCAATGCAATCGGGTGTGGTGCCCACAATCGGCGCGCCCGCCGCTTCCAGTTGCCGCGCCAGATTGAGTGGCGTCTGACCGCCAAACTGCACGATGACACCCACCGGTTTTTCCAGTTCAATGATGGTCATCACGTCCTCAAACGTGAGGGGCTCAAAATACAAACGGTCAGAGGTATCGTAGTCTGTCGACACCGTTTCAGGGTTACAGTTGACCATGATCGTTTCGTAACCGTCGTCGCGCAGCGCTAACGCCGCATGCACGCAGCAATAGTCAAACTCGATTCCTTGGCCGATGCGATTGGGACCGCCGCCCAGAATCATCACTTTGTCCCGATCAGACGGGTCCGATTCGCACTCCTCTTCATACGATGAGTACATATAGGCCGTGGATGTCGCAAATTCGGCCGCGCACGTATCAACGCGTTTAAACACCGGAATAACACTGTGTTTTATGCGACTAGCGCGAATATCGGCCTCGCCCACATCACACAACGCGGCGAGGCGTAAATCGGAAAACCCTTTGCGTTTCAGCTCGCGAAGTCGATTCGCATCCAACGCCTCGAATCCCGCCGTGGCCACCGCTTGCTCGGTTCGAATAAGATCCTCGATCTGCGCGAGAAACCATGGATCAATACCGGTCAGGGTGCCGATTTCATCCATCGAAAAGCCATGTCGAATCGCATCGGCCAAGTATAAGATGCGATCCGCGCCGGGCGCCTTGAGCTCGTGACGCAACATCGCTTGCGCGTTGCTGCTGGCCTCCACCGGCATGATGGGGTCAAATCCGCAAATGCCTGTCTCAATACCTCGAAGTGCCTTGTGCATCGATTCTTGAAACGTCCGGCCGATCGCCATCACCTCGCCGACCGACTTCATTTGCGTGGTGAGACGATCATTGGCATCGGGAAATTTCTCGAACGTAAAACGTGGAATCTTCGTTACAACGTAGTCGATCGATGGTTCGAACGAGGCGGGAGTCGCGCCGCCAGTGATGTCGTTGCTCAATTCGTCGAGTGTGTAGCCAACGGCCAGCTTCGCCGCGACCTTTGCGATCGGGAACCCGGTGGCTTTGGAAGCGAGCGCCGACGAGCGGGATACACGTGGATTCATCTCGATGACAATCAGCCTACCGTCATCGGGGTTTACCGCAAACTGCACATTTGAACCGCCCGTCTCGATACCGATTTTGCGCAATACCGCGAGCGACGCGTCCCGCATAATCTGGTATTCCTTGTCGGTCAGTGTTTGCGCAGGCGCCACCGTTATCGAGTCGCCTGTGTGCACACCCATTGCGTCCAGGTTTTCGATGGCGCAGACAATAATGCAATTGTCGTTCTTGTCCCGAATCACCTCCATCTCGAATTCTTTCCAACCCAACAGTGATTCTTCCAGCAGCACTTCGGTTGTCGGACTCAGATCGAGTCCGCGACTGACAATGTGTTCGAATTCTTCCAGGTTGTAGGCGATGCCGCCGCCCGAACCACCCATGGTGAACGACGGACGAATAATAATGGGAAAGCCAATGTCGTTACGAATAGCAACCGCTTCTTCCATCGAATGGGCAATACCGGCGCGTGCCGACGCAAGACCAATTTCGGTCATGGCCTGGCGAAATTGTTCGCGGTCCTCGGCCATATCGATCGCCTCACGTTGCGCAGCGATCATCTCCACATTGTATTTTTCCAACACTCCCTTGCGTACGAGGTCCAGCGCACAGTTGAGTGCGGTTTGACCGCCCATCGTTGGCAACAGTGCATCGGGTTTTTCCTTGGCGATAACCGACTCGACGTTTTGCCAGCGAATCGGCTCGATATACACCGCGTCTGCGGTATCCGGATCGGTCATAATGGTCGCCGGATTTGAGTTAACCAAAATAACCCGGTAACCCTCTTCTTTTAGCGCCTTACACGCCTGCGCCCCGGAATAATCGAATTCGCAAGCTTGACCGATCACGATGGGACCGGCGCCGATAATAAGGATTGACTGGATGTCGGTACGCTTAGGCATGGCGTCTCTCGTTAGCCGGTTGCGCGCGCCCGCGCACCCGATGGGTTTAAGGGGAGTTCGTTTCTCAATTGACGATCAGCTGGCCATTAGCGACTGCTGATGAACCTTCATCATGTCGATAAACTGACCGAACAGCGGGCGCAAATCATGTGGTCCCGGACTGGCTTCAGGGTGACCTTGAAAACCGAACGCCGGCGTGTCGGTTCGGGCAATGCCCTGTAGCGATTGATCGAACAGTGAAATGTGAGTAGCGGTGAGGTGATCAGGCAGACTGTCTTGATCCACCGCAAAACCGTGATTCTGGCTGCTGATCATCACGACCTTGGACGCCAGATCTTGAATGGGGTGGTTCGCGCCGTGATGACCAAACTTCATTTTGATGGTGCGCGCCCCGCTCGCCAAGGCCAACAATTGGTGCCCAAGGCAAATACCAAACGTCGGTATCCGCTGCGCCAGGATCGTTTTGATCGCGTCTATGGCGTAGTCACACGGTTCGGGATCGCCCGGCCCGTTTGATAAAAACACGCCGTCCGGCGACATCGCCAGGACCGCCTCGGCGGGCGTCTCAGCGGGCACCACCGTGACATCGCAACCGTGATGCACCAGCAGCCGAAGAATATTGCGTTTCACGCCAAAATCGTAGGCCACAACTCGATAGCGCTTACTGACATCCGGTGTGTCGCCTTCCAATGTCCAGATATTTTCTGCCCACTGATATTCCGTTTTGGTTGACACCACTTTCGCCAGATCCATGCCCTTCAAACCCGGAAACTTCTGCGCCGCGGCGACCGCCACATCCGCATCGTAACTGCCGGTCATGATGCAGCCGTTCTGTGCTCCATGGGTTCGCAGGTGGCGCGTCAATCGACGCGTGTCGATATCGGCGATGGCGACCGTTTGTTGGCGTATTAGGTAATCGCTCAAAGACTCCTCCATACGCCAATTGCTCGGCAGGATGGGCAAGTCGCGAATGATCAGGCCGCCGGCCTGAATCTGATCGGACTCCTGGTCATCGAGGTTGACGCCAGTGTTGCCGATATGAGGATAGGTCAATGTGACAAGCTGACGTGAATAGGATGGGTCGGTCAGAATTTCCTGATAGCCGCTCATCGCGGTATTGAAAACGACCTCACCGACGGTGCTTCCGGCCGCACCAATGGAATGGCCCTGGAAGAGTGTTCCATCTTCGAGCGCAAGAATGGCTGGTACTGTCACAGAATCCCCTACCGCCGGTCGCAGATGCCGGCTCGCTGTGTGTGATACACAAAACGGGAGGGGTTCACGACCCGTCCCGCTGGGATTGCATGATACGTCAGGTGCGCTGCAGGTGTCTATGGAGAGTTTGTAATGTTCAATACATTCTGCATGTTATAGCGCCCGGGCGACTGATCGATAAGCCAACTCGCCGCGCGCACTGCGCCCACCGCAAACTCCCGGCGATCGCCCGCGCGGTGCCGCAGCTCGATTTGATCCGTTCCGCTCTCAAACAGAATGTGGTGTTCGCCCGGGTGACGGCCATCCCGAACGCTCGTGTAGCGAATCGGTTGAAGCGTGGCGCCGGTTGCCTGTATCAACCGCCCAAATTCGAGCGCGGTGCCCGACGGCGCGTCCTGCTTGCCCGCGTGATGAATATCATGAATCGAGACCGATACCTCACCGCTCAGGCGACGAGCAATATCGGCGGCCGCACCAAAGCAGACATTCACCGAGGTGCTCATATTTGGCGCCCACAGCAACGGAATGGTGTCCGCCGCATGATCAAGCGCGTCCTGCGCGGCGTCGCCGAGTCCGGTCACACCCGACACGTACGCAACCCGATGCTGTGTGCAAAGATCAAGGTGCGTCCCCAGCGTCTCAGGCAGCGTAAAGTCGATGCAGACGTCCGCTTGCTCCAGCAAGTTCTTGGGATCCGTTGCGGCACCCGTGGCATCGGTCGCCACATGCCCGCCGGCGACCACGCGCCCAACCGCGCCAAAAAAGGCGGCTTGGGCGGACTCTGCCAGCACCAACTGCAGCGCTCGTCCCATGCGGCCTGTGGCCCCAAACAGCACAACGCGCGCACGTGTCATAGCCCGATGTCACCGCGGGAGCTGCGCACGATCACTGAGTGAGGTCGTCAAAAAAGGATTTGACTCCATCGAGCCAGGAACGCGATTTGGGGCTGTGATTCGAAGCGCCGGATTGTAGCGATTCATCAAGCTGCTCCAACAGCGTTTTTTGCTCGCGGGTCAAATTGACGGGTGTCTCGATCACGGCCGTGCAATACAAGTCGCCTACCGAACCCCCGCGCACCGGCTTGACGCCCTTGCCGCGCAGTCGGAAACGCTTGGATGATTGAGTGCCGGCCGGCACCTTTAGAGACACCTGACCGCCGAGCGTCGGCACCTCGACCTCACCGCCCAATGCCGCCGTGACAAAGCTGATGGGCACCTCGCAATGCAGGTGACTGCCTTCCCGCGCAAAAATCTTGTGGGGCTTAACCTCGATTTCAACAAACAGATCGCCAGGTGGCCCCCCATTTTGGCCGGGTTCGCCTTCGCCGCTCAGGCGAATGCGATCCCCTTCATCCACACCGGCGGGTATCTTAATGGACAACGTTTTGGTCTTGCGCACGCGGCCGGTTCCAGAGCACTGTTTACAGGGGTTGGTGATGATCACCCCGCTCCCACGACACTTGGGGCAGGTTTGTTGGACGGAGAAGAAACCCTGCTGCATTCGCACCTGACCGACGCCACCGCACGTATCACACGTGACCGGCTTGGTGCCATCGGCACACCCACTGCCATCACACGCCTCACAGACATGCGCTTTGGGAATGTCAATTTTGACTTCATCGCCAAACACGACCTGTTCAAGGGACAACGACAGGCCGTAACGCAAATCTGCGCCACGATACACTTGGGGACCACTACTGCGACGACGACCGCCGCCGAATATATCGCCAAATACATCGCCGAAAATGTCGCCAAAGTCGCTATGCATACCGCCACCACCCGCGGCACCCGACAACCCTTCCTTGCCAAACTGATCGTAGCGCGCCCGCTTATTGGGATCGCTGAGCACCTCATAGGCTTCTTTGGCGGCCTTAAACTTGGCCTCTGACTCAACGTCGCCGGCGTTGCGATCCGGATGATGCTTCATTGCCAATCGACGATAGGCTTTCTTGATCGTCGCCTCGTCGGCCGATCGTTCTACGCCCAGCACCTGATAATAATCGTCAGACATGCAATCGTGTTTCCTGAGTGTGCTCATGGCGGCGTCATCGCCGCTCACTGGTGAATTCGTGGTCTATAAACACCCCATCCGGCGGGTCAGAGCCGGATGGGATGGTAGGTGTTGCTCTACTTGTTGTCGTCGCTTTTGACTTCCTCAAACTCCGCGTCCACCGCGTCGTCGACGTCTGACGCACCGCTGTCTTCTGCCGGGGCACCGTCTTCGCTCTGCGCGTAGAGTCGCTCCGCCATGCCGGCGGACGCTTGGGCCAACGCCTGCGTCTTGGACTCAATGGCCTCTTTGTTATCGCCTTCAAGCGCTTTGCGAAGATCTGCCGTGGCGGATTCGATCGCACCACGCTCCTCAGCTGTCACTTTATCGCCGAGTTCCTCCATCGATTTTTCCGTGGCATGAATCATGGCGTCGCCTTGGTTGCGGGCATCCACCAATTCACGGAACTTGGCGTCTTCCTCTGCATGCGACTCGGCGTCTTGCACCATTTGGTCGATTTCATCGTCCGACAAACCGCTTGAGGCTTTGATCACGATTTTCTGTTCTTTGCCCGTTGCTTTGTCTTTCGCCGACACATTAAGGATACCGTTCGCATCGATGTCGAAGGTGACCTCGATCTGCGGCACACCCCGCGGGGCCGGCGCAATACCGGACAAATTGAAACGACCCAAGGACTTGTTGTCCTGTGCGCGCTCACGCTCTCCCTGAAGCACCTGAATGGTCACCTCTGGCTGATTGTCGGCCGCCGTCGAAAACGTCTCCTGCGCGTTGGTCGGAATGGTGGTGTTCTTGTCGATCAGCTTGGTCATGACGCCACCGAGTGTTTCAATGCCAAGCGACAACGGCGTCACGTCCAGCAGCAACACGTCTTTGACGTCACCCGCCAACACGCCACCTTGAATGGCGGCACCCACCGCCACGGCCTCATCCGGATTCACGTCCCGACGGGGATCTTTACCGAAGAAATCTTTTACCGCCTCGATCACTTTGGGCATGCGAGTTTGACCACCCACCAAAATGACATTGGCAATTTCGCCGACCGACAGGCCAGCATCGTTCAGTGCAACCTTGCAGGGTGTGATGGTGCGGGTCACGAGGTCTTCGACCAGCGATTCCAATTTGGCACGGGTCAATTTGATGTTGAGATGTTTCGGCCCACTGGCATCGGCGGTGATGTACGGCAAATTGACTTCTGTTTGCTGACTTGATGACAGCTCGATTTTGGCCGTTTCAGCCGCTTCTTTCAGACGCTGCATGGCCACCGCGTCTTTACTGACGTCGACACCGCTCTCTTTTTCGAACTCTTTAGCAAGGTATTGAATGATTCGCAGATCGAAGTCTTCACCACCCAGGAACGTATCACCATTGGTCGAGAGCACCTCGAACTGATGCTCACCATCCACCTCGGCAATTTCGATAATCGATACGTCGAACGTACCACCCCCGAGGTCGTAGACCGCAATCTTGCGATCACCACGCTGCTTGTCCATGCCATACGCCAACGCCGCCGCAGTGGGCTCGTTGATAATTCGCTTCACTTCGAGGCCCGCGATGCGACCCGCATCCTTGGTTGCCTGACGCTGAGAGTCATTAAAATACGCAGGCACGGTGATGACCGCTTCGGTGACTTCTTCGCCCAGGTAGTCCTCGGCGGTTTTTTTCATTTTCATGAGTACACGGGCGGACACTTCCGGTGGCGCCATTTTTTTGCCATGCACTTCCACCCACGCGTCGCCGTTGTCGGCTTTGACAATGTTGTACGGCACCATGTCGCGATCTTTGGCGACGACCTCATCGTCAAATCGACGACCGATGAGACGCTTGACGGCAAAGAGCGTGTTTTCGGGGTTGGTCACGGCCTGACGCTTCGCTGGTTGCCCGACGAGCACCTCATCGTCTTTCGTGAATGCCACGACAGACGGGGTGGTGCGGTCGCCCTCGCTGTTTTCGATGACTTTCGGCTGATCGCCGTCCATGACCGCCACACATGAGTTAGTTGTGCCAAGGTCAATGCCTATGATTCTGCCCATAACGCATACTCCAAGAGGATTTGATTAAAAAGTTGCTCAATACATGGGGGTGTCGGTCGGGCAATACAAGCCCCCTCACCCCGGAAATTCAATGATCTACAGCCAATTTCGCCGCTTAGGCCTTGGCCACCAGCACGCGCGCCGCCCGCAACAGACGGCCGTTAATTTCGTAGCCGGTCTGCACCACCTGAACCACCGTATTCGGCTCGGCATCGGGGCTATCAATCATGGCCATTGCCTCATGCAAATCGGGGTTGAACGTCTCGCCCGCCGGATCGATTTCGGTGACCCCGTGGCGGGCCAGCACCTGATCCAGAAGCTTAAGGGTCATCTCCGTGCCCTCGGTAAACGATTCAGTGGTCGCATTTTCCTTTGCCGCCTCGAGCCCCATTACCATGCTGTCGCGGACCCCCAACACATCGCCGGCAAATTTCTCAAAACCATACTTATGGGCTTTTTCAACGTCGCGCTGCGCGCGCTTCCGCACGTTTTCCATTTCGGCAGCCGTTCTCAGATACCGCGCCCAATGGTCGTCAGCCTTCGTTTCCATGGCGGCGAGCGCTTTTTTCAAGCCGTCGACGCTATCGCGATCGATCTCCACTTCGACGCTCGGGGAAAGCGACTCGCCCTCGGCGGATTCGTGTGCGTTGGCCACGCCTTCTTCAGACACAGTTTGTTCTTCAGTTTCAACTGATTTTTCTTTATCGTTCATAGTCTTAAAGCTAACTCTTAGAGTAATTAATAACGGGGAGGCGCCGCCGCGCGCAGATGCGGGAGAATATGGCGGTCTAGTCGTTGGATTTCAAGGCCGAGGTCAATATATTTGCGGTGACATCCACAATCGGAATGACCCGCTCATAGGCCATTCGGGTGGGCCCAATGACGGCCAATACGCCGACCACCCCTTCTTCGTTGGAATACGGAGCAGAAACCACCGAACAGGCATCCAACAATTCGTAGCCAGACTCTTCACCGATGAAGATGCGGACACCCTCAGCGGACATCGACTTATCCAACAGCTGAAGCAGGTCGCGCTGTTCATTAAAGGCGTTGAACAGATCGCGAATGCGCTCCATATCCGATAGATCTTGATAGTCCATCAGATGGGTTTCGCCGGCCACAGCGATGCCACTGCCTTTGTCGGTATCGGTATCAAACGCGGATTTTGCCAGTTGAATGGCATTCAGCATGAGCTGGTTCATATCATCGCGGGTTTGCTCGAGCTCGGCGACGAGCGTGCGGCGGACCGATGCGATATCCGCACCGGCAAATCGCGCATTGAGAAAATTGGACGCCTGCCGTAACTCGGATTCGGTGTATTCGCGGTCGAGTTCGATAATGCGATTCTCGACTTCTTGGTTATTCACCACCATGATCACCAGGATCTTGGCTCCCGACAAGGGTAAGAACTCAATACGGTTGAGCGCGAGATGGTTTTGTCGGGGCAGCGTCACCACACCCGCCATGCGGGTAAAACTCGATAGCATCGACGTCGCGCTTTGTACCACGTCTTTGGAGCTCATCGCGTCGCGCGCTTGTGTCTGAAAATCATGCTGCAAGCGGGCAAGCTGCGCCTCGGACATCGGCGGCACCTTCAGGAGTGTATCCACAAAGCAGCGATAGCCAAGGTCGGTCGGAATACGACCCGCCGATGTATGCGGCGAGCGAATGAAACCGAGCTTTTCAAGTCGGGACATCACGTTACGAATGGTCGCCGAGCTTGCATTGACACCCGATCGTTCGAGCAGCGTGTTAGAACCGACCGGCTGACCGCCGTCGATATACTGTTCGACCAGAGTTTTCAGTAGCGCCTGCGCCCTGTCGGACAGGCCACTGCCATCATGTTGGGTTGTCATATCGACCGCCTACTTCCTGTGTCACACCGCGCGGCGTACGTCCCGCGCGGTGGGGTTATTTTATCGTTACCATGAGCCGGCTCCAAGTTCCTCGCCAATTCAACCTCAAAATCGCTTTTAACTCGCGGCCTGCGTTGCTATCGTTTCGCACTATGTACCGCCTAATTCACAGCGCCGTATGACCCGCCAATCAGCGACCCCGAACTTTCGCTCGATTGCCCTCATTGCGCGCGATCACGATCCCAATGTCCAAGAAACGGTGGCGGCACTCATCGCCTATCTTCTGCGCAACGACCGCACGGTTTGGGTAGCCAAAGACACCGCGTTCGAGCACATTGAGGGTGTTCGCGCCTGCCCCGAGAACGCCCTTGGCGATCATTGCGATCTGGTCATTGCCGTTGGCGGTGACGGCACCATGCTCCAGGCGGCCCATCTCATCCGACGAGCGAGCTTACCGCTTCTGGGGATTAACCGTGGCCGACGGGGGTTTCTCGCCGACATCTTGCCGCACGAAGTCGAGGACGGCTTGGGCAGTATTTTGCGAGGCGAATTCGTGCGCGAATCACGCATGTTACTCCAGGCCACACTGCGACACGGAAACGACGTTAAGCAATCGCAGGTTGCCCTCAATGACATTGTGGTTCAACGCGGCGCCATGGGCCAAATGCTCGATTTCGACGTAAGGGTTGACGGCGCGTACGTCAACACCCACCGAGGCGACGGGCTAATTATTTCTACGCCTACCGGCTCGACCGCGTACGCCCTATCGAGCGGCGGTCCGATTATGCAGCCGGGCCTCAATGCCGTGGCGATGGTGCCGATCTGCCCGCACACGCTCAGTGACCGTCCGGTTGTGATCCCAGGCAACTCACACATCGAGATTCGGGTCGAACACCGCTTTGAAGCAGACGCCTTTGTCACCGTCGACGGACGCATGACCGATGAAATGGCCGTCGGCGATACGCTGGAAGTGACGCAAGCCGCCGATCGTATTACGCTTCTGCATCCCACGAACTACGACTATTTCGAGGTGCTTCGCTCCAAACTGAATTGGGGCCATTACGGGCTCCCTGAAAAGGCCTAAGCGTTAAACTGACTCTCTCTCATGCTCACCGATCTGCACATCCGCGACTTTGTGATCGCTAAGTCGCTCGACCTTGAATTTGAGCGCGGCTTGACGGTACTCACCGGAGAAACAGGCGCCGGTAAATCGATTTTAATTGACGCCTTGGGGCTCGTACTGGGCGATCGCGCTGACACACAGAGCGTGCGCGACGGTGCCGACAAGGCCGAGCTCAGTGCCGTTTTCGACCTCACCGACGAATCGAGCGCGCGAGCCTGGCTGCGCGATCGCGAGCTCGACAGCGATCATGAGTGCGTTGTTCGCCGCGTTGTTCACGCTAACGGTCGCTCCAAGGCCTTCATCAACGGTAAGCCCTGCCCAGTGCAGCAGCTTAAGGAACTCGGTGCGCTTCTGGTCGACATTCATGGCCAGCATGCCCACCAGGCAATGCTCAAACCGGAAGTTCAGCGCGCACTGCTGGATGCCACGCTGGACGCGGTGTTGCTCAACAAAACTGCTCAGGCCTTTGACACGTGGAAAACGAAGCAAATCGAGCTCGATGCGCTGCGTCAACGACTTCAGGAACGTAGCGCACGCCTGGATCTACTGCGGTTCCAGTGCGACGAACTCAATACGCTCGCCCCACTCGACGGCGAGTTCACGACGCTCAGCGAAGAACAGTACCGCCTCAGCCACGTTTCGACCTTGGCCGAAGCCTCACAGGCGGCCATTGAGGCACTGAGTAATGATTCGTCCTCCGCTCAGTCGGCGCTGGCCTCAGCGCGTCGTAATTTGGCCGGCGTATTAACCATCGATACAACGTTAGCTGAGCTGGACGAGTTGCTAGCACATGCTGAGATCGAGATTGAGGAATCGCTATCTGGACTCGTGCGGTATGCCGACACACTGGACATGGACCCAGCCCGTCGTGACTTTGTCGAAAGCCGGCTCGACGCGCTGTCGGGCGCGGCAAAAAAACACCGCGTTGAACCGGAGGCCCTCGTCGCGCAGCTCGACCGTCTCAACCACGAACTCGTCGAGTTGGATAACGCTGAAGAGTCGCTCGCCGCGCTGGAACAAGCGGTTAGCGCCGCCGCCAAACACTTTCTAAACGCGGCAAAAAAACTTACCACAGCGCGAAAAAAAGCCGCGAAACAGTTGGGCCAACGCATCGAAGAGCTGGTTCGTGAATTGGGCATGCCCGACTGCCAGTTTGCGGTGGATGTGGTTAGCGACAACACCGCTACGTGGCGACGAGATGGCATCGACACGGTGCAGTTCATGATTCAGGCCAATCAAGGTGAGTCGGCGCGGCCCTTAGCAAAAGTCGCATCAGGCGGCGAATTGTCGCGCGTTAGTCTAGCCGTACAGGTTGTGTCCGCGTCGAGTGACGGCGCGTCCTGTCGTGTGTTCGATGAAGTTGACGCTGGCGTTGGCGGCGCGGTGGCTGCTCTCATTGGTCAGCGCATGCAGGAATTAGGTCAGCATTTCCAAGTGCTCGCAGTTACTCATCTTCCACAGGTCGCTTGCCACGGCCATCAGCATTTAAAAGTCAGCAAGGCTTCGCTCGATAACCGCACACAGAGCCAAGTCACGTTGCTCAATAGTAAAGAGCGCATCGAAGAACTTGCGCGCATGTTGGGCGGCGTTGAAGTGACCGCTACGACCCGACGTCACGCAAAAGAACTACTCGGCGACGCCCACAAAACTCCACGCGCTCAGGCGTAATCGAGACTGAACTTTTTCACGTGGCTTGACGTCGGATAGTTACAACGACGCCGTTCTCGACGCAATGCGCTCGAATCGGGCCTATTTTTTGGTTTTTGGCCGGACGTACATCACTAGACTGTGATCTTCCAGATCGTAACCGTGCTTCTCGGCAATCTCGTGCTGTAATCGTTCGATTTCATCGCTGACGAATTCGATCACGTCACCGGTTTCAATACAGACCATGTGGTCGTGATGCTGCCCTTGATCGAGCTCGAACACCGCGTGACCGCCCTCAAAATTGTGCCGGGTGACAAGCCCAGCCGACTCAAACTGAGTGAGCACGCGATACACCGTGGCAAGACCGATGTCTTCGCCGGATTCAAGCAAGAGCTTGTAGACGTCTTCCGCGCTCAGATGGCGCGTGTCGGATGTCTCCATGATTTCGAAGATTTTCAGCCTGGGAAGCGTGACTTTCAAGCCCGCTTTGCGAAGATCTTGACTTTGATTGTTGGCGCTCATGGGTGAGAACTCTCTACTAGGTGGGGTTAATTCCGGTATACTCGCGTCGATCGATCAACCGTAACCGATTGATAGAGTGACGGAAGGCTTAAAAAACGATGACAAAGTATACCCCAGTTTTAGGTAAGTACGTTCTACTTTTCATTCTCGCCTCAGGCTTGAGCGCCTGCGGCGGCTATAAAATCAACGTGCTCCAAGGCAATTATCTGGATCAAGAAAAAATTAACCAGGTCGAGTCAGGTATGACTCGCAACCAGGTTAAATATCTGCTTGGCACACCGATGATCGCCGACTCCTTCCATGAGAATCGCTGGGACTACGTGTATCAGTTTCGCATTGGCAAAACTGGCCAAGTTATCGAGCGCAAGGTGACGATTTATTTTGAGGGCGATACGGTTCAGCGCGTCGAACAATACGGCCAGAATCCCGATACTGAGACGGCACTAAGCGAATCGTAAGCGCCGGTCATCGCCTAAAATAGCCGCCACCGCTCAAGGCGCCGTACCCCCAGTTCCCGATCGCACTGTCGTTTGCTCAGCGTGCCGTGGCGGCGGCAACGGTCACGCTGTTTCGTCACGGCAACGGTTCATCATCCCGTTTGCCCATTGTCAAACCCGAAGCGGCGAGCGCCCGGCGAACGTCTTTGGGATCGGCAGTGAGTGGCCTGTATACCTCAACGCGATCGCCCTCCTGGACGATGTAATCGGTCGCTACGCGCTGGGCAAATACACCAAGCGGTGGCGCACTGAAGTCAACTTCAGGAAATTCGGCAGCAAGCGGCGACTGATGAACTAATTCGATTGCGGTCGTGCCTTCGGGCACCGTCAACGACAACAAAACCTGGCGTTCGGGCGTGGCGAATACCAGCTCACAACGCACCATAGTCGATTCAGACACGCTCATCGCTTCAGTCGGCGTACACCTGATCGGCACGTGTCGCAAACGCGGAAATCAACTCGCCCGCAATGGTTTCGACCACTGTGGCAAACATAAAACCCGCTAGAGGATTATCAAAGCGATACTTGAGATTGAGTGTCACACCACAGCCGCCGTCCCCGTCGTCCTCAAACGCCCAATGGCCTTTGAGCTGATCAAACGGCCCGTCGAGCAGCTCCATATCGATCCGCGTGCTCGGTGACAGCGTGTTGCGCGTCGTGAAGTTGCCATTGAAACCCACCTGCCGAAAACCCAGCGTAGCTTCAACCATGGTATCGGTACGAGAATCCACACGAGCACTCTCGCACCACGGCAGAAATTCAGGGTATCGGTCAACGTCGTCAACCAGTCGATACATTTGGACCGGCGTGTAAGGCACGAACACCGTACGTTCAAATTTAGCCATCAAACACACCGAGCTGAGTCAGAAAGATAAGAACAATGCCGACCGGCGCGACATAGCGAGCAGCGATTCGCCAAAGAGAAAAACGCAAACCTGATCCCATTTTCAGTTCGTCGAATGTTGAATTGCGACACATAACCCAACCGGCAAACACGACAATCAGAAACGCGCCCAGGGGCAGCATGATGTTGCTGGTGATGTAGTCCATCATGTCGAACAGCGAGCCGAATGGGGTTTGCACGTCCGCGAGTAAATTAAACGACAAGGCGCTCAGGATACCGAGTGACCAGATGATAAGACCGATAATCATGGCTGTCTTGTTACGCGCAATGCCAAAGCGTTCATTCATCCAAGCCACCGCCGGTTCAATCAACCCGATCGCCGATGTCCAGGCCGCAAAACTCAAAAGAATGAAAAACAGCGTGCCGAAAAACACGCCGCCATTCATGCCACCAAACGCCAGCGGGAGTGATTGAAAGATCAATCCCGGTCCGCCAGACGGCGACAGACCGTTCGCAAACACAATTGGAAAAATAACCAAACCGGCTAACAACGCGATTGCGGTATCGGCAATGACCACTGTGACGGAAGTTGTGCCAATATTTGAGTCTTCAGGTAAATACGCGCCATAGGCCATCACGGCACCCATACCGACACTCAACGTAAACAAGGCGTGCCCCAACGCGACGAGCGCGCCCTCTAGATTAAGCTGATCCATTTTGGGGCGGAACATGTAGTCCACCGCGGCCGCAAAGTCTCCATTCTTAAATGCGTACACCAGCAACACCAACAACATCACAATCAGCGCTGGCATCAATATTCGCACGGCCTGTTCCAGTCCGCGCTGCACACCTCGAGCGACAACAAACACAGTCATCACCATGAACAACGTGTGGAAGCCCAGCATTGGCTTCCAATTGCCCACGTGCCCATTAAAAATGTTCGACACATCGGTTTCGGTCGAGCCGGTAAACATCCCCTGTGCGGCCTTACCGATATAGGAAAGCGCCCAGCCGGCAACGACCGAGTAGTACGACAGGATCATTATGCCGGCGACAACGCCCATCAGACCCACCCAACCCCAGACACGGGTGTTGGCTTCCTCTTCGCCCAAAATTTCGAGGGTTGCCACAGGATTGCGCCGCCCACGACGGCCGATCAGGATCTCTCCCATCATCGTCGGCAAGCCGATCACAAACACAAAAACCAGATACATCAGCACAAACGCACCGCCACCGTATTCACCGGCGATGTACGGAAACTTCCAGATATTGCCAAGACCGACCGCCGAGCCGGTCACCGCGAGAATGAATGCCAGTCGCGACGACCAAAAGCCCTGTAAAGAAGTGCGTTTTTCCAACGTTTCGCCCCCAATCCGAATATTGCTCATAATTTTGCGCCTTTTACGTACGGGTAACAAGCGTTTAGCTGTATCTGCGGCGGTTTGTCACTATAATCCGCGCATGAGTAAACCCGGCAAGAAGGGCCAAGACAGCGCGACCATCGCCGTCAACAAAAAAGCCCGATTCGACTATTTTATCGAGCGCACGCTCGAGGCTGGCCTGCAGCTGCAGGGCTGGGAAGTCAAAAGCCTGCGCGCGGGCAAAGTGCAGTTGACCGAGACGTACGTCATCATACAAAGTGGCGAGGCGTGGCTGCTTGGCGCCCACATAACGCCACTCAAGACCGCCTCAACGCATTTCCGCCCTGAACCCACACGGTCACGAAAACTGCTCTTACATCGCGGTGAGCTCGATAACCTGGTTGGCCTAGTCGAGCGCAAGGGCATGGCATTAGTCGCGCTTAAACTGTATTGGAAGCGGGGTCGTGCCAAACTCGAAATTGGTATCGCCAAAGGCAAAAAACAACACGACAAACGCGCAACCAGCAAAGATCGTGACTGGGCACGACAAAAAGAGCGCATTCTGAAACACAATCGCTGACGCCGCTGAACACCGTATCAGCCAATTAACGACTGAGCGGCACACCCGGTAACGCTCGGCCACCATCGGCCGCCATGCCCCCTGCCGTCGGCCTCACCGGGACAAAACTCACACGCGCTGATGGCGGAACCATTCGATAAAAAAACCGTCTATTGAGACAGGCGAGTAAAAATCCATTACACTGCCTCGACACTTAAAGGGGGCGACCTGGCTTCGACGGGGGTTGCAAAACTTCAAGTGCATGCCGAGGGGTAGATCACCTCGTTAAACCAGCTACAACAACTTATAGTTGCCAACGACGACAACTACGCACTAGCTGCTTAAAAACCACGCTTAGTGCCCTCTGACCAGGCTGTGCTTGTGCACTTGGATTCCAGGGGTCATCTTCACAAGATCGCGAGTGAGGTATGTTCAGGGCCAAGCCGTTAAAACCTAACTGAACTGGCTAGCGGTTTTCCCTGCCCGTCGGGTTGCCGTTAGTAAGAATAAAGACGGAATAAGCATGTAGAGCTTGGAGTGGAGGATCTTCGGACGCGGGTTCGATTCCCGCCGCCTCCACCAAAAAATCGGCCCCCGCTGGGGGCCATTTTTTTTGCTTGAATGGCCGGGAACCACGCGTGATCAGCACCTGTTAGTGTTGTCATGCCAGCGAGTTCAGCCGCGCCTAAAGATAGCTGGGTCTAAGCACCGCGTTCCCACGCGACTGGTTCGATTTCCGCCGCCTCCACCCTCGCATAAACAGGCCACTAACGACCCCCGCTGGGGGCCATTTTTTTTTGCTTGAGTGGCTGGGAACACCGTGATCACCACCTGTTAGTGTTGTGATGCCAGCGAGTTCAGCCGCGCCTAAATGGGTCACTTTGCCAAACAATCAACCAGCGCTTAAGCTGATGTGATGAATACTCAACGCGTCATGGCGGTGATTCTGATTGTCGGAATAGTGCTTTTCCTGGCTTTCTCGATGCGCCACGACCGCCCTAACACCGCATCGGAACATCAATCGACTCCGTTAAGGATGCCAGGCCAGATCGATGAACAAGCCCCGCACGATGCCCAAGACACAATAACGGAGTCGACAGCCCGGCTGTCGGACACCGTAGTCGACGAACTCATCGTCGCGTGTGATGCCACATCCGACACAGCACAAAGTGAGCAAGACTTCGATCAGCTCGGCAATGTCATGCTGCAGCAAGCCGCCGAATTGTCCGGCGCGCTTTCGCAACGAACGGATGCCGACGCGTTGCTTACCGCCGCGATATTGGCTTCCGACGAACAGACAAAGCTCGACCTTCTCCTCCAAGCGATTGAAACGGGCACGCAAGAACCCATCGTGCTGTGGCATGCGATGACGCGATGTTTACGCTCGAACGACGCTCGCTGTTCAACGGCTGCACTCGAAGAACGACTGCTCGCCGTCGATGGTCAAAACAGCGAAAGCTGGATGCACATCGCAGCCGGTCGATTTTCTCGCGGACAGACCGATGATGCGCTACACGCGGTTCGCCAGGCTGCCGCCGCTCCGGAGTCTCACGATTTTTTTGTCGACACCGTCCGACTCGTGCTCAATGCGTTGTCGGCGAGCGACATCCGCGCGCAACATCACATGAGTGCCGCGATCGGGTTTGCCGCGGCAGGTGTACCGTCCTACCTGCCGATCACCCAGATGTGCCGAGACCAAGGCCAGCTGCAGGATGAATGGGCATATGCCTGCGCGGCGTATGCACAAACTAGTGCGAAGCAAAACAAGACGCAATTGAGCGTCATGATCAGTTTGGCAATCGCCCAAAGCGCCTATGAAACGTTAGGCGATCTACGATTGGCGGAACGCACTGAAGCGCAGCGCTTCGATACACGAACACGATTCAGAAACACGATGCCCCTGAGTTTCGGTACGCCCCAGCGTGGCTTTACGTCTAACGCAACGATCGACTTAGACGGCGCGCTTTACAGTAGCCAGACATTGAGCGCCGCGTTTTTAGATGCGATCGAGCAACACGGCGAGCTGCACGCCCGCGAACAATTCTATGAGCGCGTTGCACACCATGTCGACCGAGATAATCGCCTTCGCTGCCACCGATGGACAGCCGCCAAATAAGCGTGCCTAGACGGTCTAATCGTCCTTCACCGACATCGCCAACCAATGATTCTGGATGTGCATCACATGTGCCCGTGCGTAATGCGACTTGTCCAACTCGCCATACGCGAAGTGCGGTTGTAACGGCCCAGCATGCGCGTCAAATCGCGTGAGTTCTGCCACGAGCCGGTCCCGTGCGACCTCAACCTCGATAGAGGGGTCAATCGTCTCCCCAGGAATAGGCTCGTCCAAGCCGTGCATCATCTTCCCTCTTGCTTCGAACACCGATAAGGCAAGCGGCCCAATGGTGTGCCGAAAGACATCCGATTTAAGGTGTGGATAGCCGTCGATTGAAAACGCGATACTCTGCGCAAGATGATGCAGAACTCTCGCTACGCTCCAGGCGCCCTCGTTAACCAAAGTCTGAACATTCACCTGGTGAAGATGCGCCAGTGCTCGCGTGACGTGAAGATGCGGATGCGCGCGATCACGCATTAACCATATTCCGCCGCCAGTGGCTACTCCGGCGGATAGGATTAACTGGATAGCGCGACGGCGATTCACGAGAAGGTTGGGTTTCCGACGAGTGGATTGAAACGTACCTGCCGTCAGCAACGCTTGGTTATTCCGGTGCGTTGTTTTCTTGCAGGCACTGCTGCGAAGGAGAAACGATAGTCAAGAAAGCGTTCCGAAGCAAAAAAATGCGATCACGCCCTGAGAATGAATAAAAAACCCCTGGGCACATTCGCACCCAGAGGTTTTTGATCGGACCGAGGTCAGGTTATCGGCGAAACAGTCGCAGCGCGATAAGCCCGGTCACCATCAATACCAATATACCTGGCTCCGGAATTTGTGCCGAAATACCCAGATCTAAACCCAGATCATTGGCGTCATCGCCGCCCCAGATAAACAGACTGAATATACCGTTCTCAACGGAAGACGAGTTGTACACGCTCGACCCGTAATTACTGTCGCTGAATAAAAACTGACCCGCTGCACCATTGAGTACGTAATCAATCGAACCGCCCAAAAAACCATCCGAGTCGTTCAGATCCATGGAAAAACTCAATAACTCTAAAAGACCGGTCGCACCATTATCCGTGGTGAGCGTAAAGCTCTGTGGTGCCAAGAGCGCCAAAAAGTTGTTGGTGAGATCAAGATCCAGCGTTTGGCCCGCGTCAAACCGAAACCAGTCTGCCTGATCGCCCGTACCCGCCGGGTTGGAGCCCAGGTGAACCACACTAAAATTGTAGATATCGGCCGTGATCGGTACGGCGTGCGCGCTTGGCAGCGCAACAAGAAGAGCCATCGCCGCGGCCCACCCAGCAAAAATTCGAGTCATGTCGTACTCCCGTCTAATTCATGTTGTTGTGATGCCCGCAAAATGAAGCAATATTCGGGCCAGGTTATGTTCGACCGGCCGTTCGTTTACTTGACGTAACATTTTATTACGTAAAATGTGACGCCGGTCACACTTTTGACGGGTTTCTGACCCAGATAGTCACGTCGAGGCGAACGGCAAAGGGTCTTTAATTGGCCTTTCCGACACACTATGTAAACTAAGTCGACACTCCGACAATTTAAAATCAATCACTTAGGCGCACCTCAAACACGAGAAGGGGCGGCTAAGCCGCCCCTCCCTGTGGTCGAATGAAACGACCTACAATGCGCCCGGACCGGGCGGGCTGAGAAAAAACTCGGTCATGATCACATAGTCAAGGAAGTTGACTGCGCCATCGCCGTTGAGATCGGCATCGGCATCGCTCGTCAAAAACCGTGCTGAGAACAGACTGATATCAATGAAGTTCACGATCTGGTCATTGTTCAAATCGGGGTCACACGCATTACCAAACCCGTCCCCGTCCGTATCGCGCTGTGGTGTGTTGGGCGACAAGCGGCAGTTATCGCTGGTGTCAACGATGCCGTCGCAATCACCATCGATTGCATCCAGGCAACCTGTATAGAGCGCCACACCCGCTCGCGCCTGCTGCGACAGTTGATCGGTCACCCAAGCGTTAAAGGACATGACACTGCCGTCAACCGCACCGTTCGCTACGATTGGTGGCAACAACACCGAGACAGTAGCGCCCGCGGGCAATTCGCCGAGCGCCCACTGAATACGCTCGCCCGACGTACATGACGTCCCTGGGCAATCACCCGCAAAGTCCGCATTGTTATCGAACAACACGTTGAGATCCGGCGGCATCATCGTGCTGAGCGTTACACCAAAGCGACTAAACGCATCATTGTTGGTCACGGTGTAGAGAATCGCTAATTCGCGGCCGGGTTCCGCCGATACAGTCAGCGCTTGAGCCGTCACGCTAAGAGGATGACCGGTAGCCACCACACTCATTGTTTCCGCTACGGCCGATTCAAACTGCGAATTGGCGTCTATCAATGTCGCCGCGGTTTGTAGGGCCTGACCGTCGACGAGCGCTGAGTCCACTGTCACCACTACCTCAACAATCCCCCCTTCTCCGGGAGCGAGATTGCCCAGATCCCACTCGACAACGCCCCCGATAAGCTGGCCGCCTGCTGTAGCCGAGACAAAGCTCGTGCCCGGCGCAAGCGGTAGTCGCAGCTGACTCGCCAGCACCTGTCCGGCATCCTCACGATAGCCATACGTCACACGATATGTGAGCGAACTGCCCGGGGCGACAGGATCCGCACTCGCATCGATCGCGACGTCGTAAACCGTATCATTTTGGATACGCAGCGCAGTGGTACTGCGCGCATGCGCGCCCAGATCGTCTTCGGCCAACGTATTGATCGTGGTCATCTCGCCACCGACTTGACCGGCGGTCACAAACGAAGGCAGATACACCGTGCGCGCCTCGCCAGCGCCGATGTCGCCGACGAGCCAGGTAACACGTTCGCCAGCCGTGCAAGTAGACGATCCACAATCGCCGTTAAAATTAGCTTCCGACAGCGGATTGAGTCCATCGCCATAAATACTGCTCACGTTAACGTTGAACCGCGTAAACGGATCGTTGTTCAGTACGCTAATACGATAGTTGGATAAATCACCGCTACGCACCGAATCCGGATTAGCGGTAGTGCTGATTTGCAAGCCCTTCGCGTCGGCAACAATCGTGTGCAGCTCGGCGCGCGACCGCGTCGCCAGATCGCCCACCAAACTCATGCGCGCAACCGCTTCGAGTACCTGGTTGGCCGGCGCAGGCGTGTCGACCATCACAGTCGCCGTAAGTCGCCCGCCGTCATTCGGTGTCATAAACCCCAGGTTCCAACTGACTACACCGTTGGCATGGGTCGCGCCATTGCTGGCCGACACAAAGGTGGTTCCGTCTGGCAATTCAAGATCCATCGTGTTTTGAACGACCGACGCCACGTCCTCGCGATAAGCGTATTTAATCGTGTAGGTCAGTACATCTCCCACCGTGACAGGGTCGCGGTCCGCACTCAAAACCATCTCAAACGGCGAATCGCTGGAAACGCGCAGCGTTTCACCTTTTGACGATTGCAGACCTTGATCATCCTCAACCAGCATCAACAAGGGAATCAGTCGACCCGACAGGGCGCCGCTGTTTAGGACTGACGGTAAGTCTACGGTGGTGGCGCTATTGGCCGCCAAATCACCTAACTGCCAGACCACAATCTCACCCGCCGTACACGTTGAACTGCCGCAATCACCTTCGAAATTGGCTTCCGAAACCGGATTGAACTCATTGGGATAAATCAACGTGAGCTCGACCCCAAAACGCGTGAACGGATCGGTATTGCTCACCACCAATTGATAGTGGTTGCGACTGCTCGGTCGCACAGGGGTCACATTCGATTCCATTGCCACCTGCAATCCTGTCGATGCACCGACAATCGTGTTGATCTGTGACAGAGCAAACTCGGCAGGAGTTGTCAGACTTTGAAGGCGCGCGCTGGCTGGCAGCACCGTCGCGTTCGTAAGACCCGTATCGGTGGTCACATCGATCGTACGGGTACCGCCCTCACCGGGACTCATAAAGCCAAGGTTCCAGGTGACCGTGTTTCCTACGTGCACGCCACCATCTGAGGCCGCATCGAAGGTTACTTGATCGGGTAATGTGACAACCAATTCGGTGTTGTTCACCGTGGCTGCATCGGCCCGATACGCAAAGTCGATTCGATAAGACAGTTCAGCGTCGGTCAAGGCAGGCTCTGCGCTGTCGGTAATAATAACCTCATAAAGCGTATCGCTGTTGACGCGAATGACTTCGGTCTGGCGCGTTTGCAATCCAGCGAGATCGGTCACGGTTAAGTCCAGGTTGATCAACTCGCCTCCGGTCGAGGTGCTGGTCGCCACCACCGGCATTTCGAAACGTTTGCTGCCCCCTGCTACGATATCACCGACGGTGAAGGTCATGCGCTCACCGGATGTGCAGGTGGAGCTACCACAGTCTCCCTCGAAATACGCCTCTGAAAGCGGGTTGAGTGAATTGGGGTACGCGCCTCGAACATTGACGCCAAAGCGAGTAAATGGATCGTTATTGGTGACGGTCAACACATAACTCAATGGACCGCTGCCTCGGACCTGATCGCGATTGTTCTCAATCGCCAGTTGTAAACCGGACATGGTTGCAACGCTTGTCGATACACTCGAGGTCAACGCATTCGTCGCATCACCCACTTGCGAGATCGTCGCGCTCGCACTCACCACATCCCCCGATTGAGCGCTCGGGTCAATCATCACGTGCACATCGCGCACACCACTGTCACCTGGGCTCAAAAAGCCGAGTGGCCATTCAACGGTTGAACCGGACAACGTACCGCCATCGCTTGCTGATACGAACGTCACATTGCCCGGTAGAGACAACGCAAGCGTGGAATTGGTGACGCTTGCCACGTCCGCCAGGAACCCGAAATCGACACGGTAAGTTTGCAACGACCCGGGCGTCGCCGGATCGTGTGTTTCACTCAGCGTGATATCAAAGTTGGTCATCGTACGCGCAGTGATCGTGGTCGCGACGCTGGCATCGTCTAATGAACTGTCCGTCACTGAGGCATCAAACTCAATAACCGTGCCGTCGGCGGTCGTCGAAGTGATATTGGGCGCAATGTGCACCGTCACCGAACCGCCGCTGGGAATCGAGCCGAGGTCCCAGGTGACCAGCTCGCCGGCGGTGCACGTAGAGCTAGGACAGTCGCCATCGAAATTGCTCTCGGAGACCGGATTAAGGCCGTTCGGATACGGCATGGTGAGCACCACGTTATTGCGCGCCGCACCATCGGTGTTGCCCACCGTAAATTCGACTCGCGCGCGGTCGCCCGTCCGAACTTCATCGACGGTCGTGGCCACGTCGAGCGTCAGCGAGGCCTGCGCACTGTGCGTTACAATGGCGCTGCTGCCGAACAGCAAAACGATTAGAATAGTGATGTGTGTTGGTGTTTTCATCGACGTCCCCCAGGTGTTTGGTTTTTTGGTTTTCGTACCACCCTAGCCTCTCTGAGCAGGGCCGTCAGGTCATCGACAGATAGCGAACTTAGCGGTAGTTATCGAGGGATAGGTCCCGACCACCCTAAATTTCAATAACTTACACCAATCCTGGGGGGATACGGTTCACGTGAGCGACGACGACAATCGCCAAGCCAGCGGTCCGCAACGCAAACGGGGTGTCCAAGCGTCTCGGACCCGGCTGAGCCAGGCGCTGACGGCGGCCGGCTTTCGTACCCAGTCGGCGCTGGCCGACCACATGGCCGATCGGGAGCACCTCGACGCGGCGCCCAAAGATTTGGTGAGTCGCGCTTTTCGGGAATTGCCCGTCGACCCGCTGTCGCTGGAGCGCATTGCCTCAGCACTGAATGTTGAGGTGCATACACTGTACAAGACCGCGGACGAAGCCGATTTAGTGCCGCCAATTGACACGCGCACACCGACCTCACCGGATACCGAGTCAGATATTGCCGCTACCGCTCACCCTGTCGGCCGAACTGGGTGGATCGGGGCGCTGCTCATCGCGCTGGCGATTCTCGCTGCGATCGTTTGGTGGCCGGCACCAAAACCCGGCGTAAACGCCACCGACACCATTGCGGATACGCCATCGAATACCGAACAGACACCGCCTCTAAGCAACGATCGTCGGGTCATTCCGCTGAGTCGTGGACCGCTTTCGATCGTGGTGTCGACGATTGAAAACGACGTGGATAACCGGCTGAGCGAGGCGATTCGCAACACCCTCACAGACGCCTTCCATGTTGCGAGCATTACAGCGACTGCGGCGACCCAATCCGACGCTCCAGAGGCACTCGCGCAGGAACTTCGCGCCGATCTGGTCGTCTACGGCGACATTGTGTCGGTGGGTAGCCTGAGCGGTATTCGGCTGTACGGTGTCATAGACGATCAGCGACAGCCGCTTTGGGCCGAAACGCTGCCCAGCGCCCAACTTGAGACGCAGACTTCGGCTATCGCGGCACGGCTGTCCACGGCGATCAACTCGATGATCGCAGGTCGAGCGGCGCCCTATTTTCCCGCGGCGTCGGCACAAGATGATTATCTGCAGGGACATCGCTATCTCGAGCGCCCACCGTCCGAGCTTGACATCAAGCGAGCACAAACTCGGTTCTCGTCGGCGCTCAGACAAGACCCGAACTTTGCCCGGGCGCATGCCGGGCTTTGCAGCGCGCTACTCGAGGAATTTTGGATGGGCGACGAAGAGCGCGCCATGGATGACGCGGCACGAACGTGCGGACGCGCGCTGGCTCTCGCGCCGGACGACAGCGCCGTGCGCGCCGCGCATGCTTACTTCTTACGCCGTTCCGGGCAAAGTGAACAGTCAATCGAGCTCTACAAAAACATCGTTGATGCCGACCCCTTAAATGCGGTGGCACTCGAGGGACTGGCCTCAGCGCTGCTCGATCACTTTCGCAAACTGGGCGAGCCATCCTCGTTGAGCGACGCCATTACTGCGGCAGAACAATCGGTAAAGGCGAACCCAAATGCCTGGCGACCCTACAACACGCTAATCAACCTCAACTGGTTTGCCGGCAATATTCCGGGTGCGATAGCCGCGGCAGAAAAGTCCATTGAGTTTGACGAAAACGAACTCGTGCTAGTCAACCTCGGCACGATGTATTTGTGTATGGGCCAGGTTGAACAATCTCGGCAGACCTATGAGCGTGCCATCGAGATGGCGCCAGACTCCTATGTCGGTATCGAGTTTCTTGGCCAGGCCATGTACTTTCTCGGTGAGTTTGAGCGCTCGGCGACATTGCGTCGAGACGCAATCGAATCCATTGCCGAAGGCGAACCAGAGATTCATGAAATGTGGGGCAACCTTGGAGACTCCTATCGGCAGGTTGGCAATGCTTCAGGCGCCATCGGTGCCTATCTTCAAGCCAGTAAGATTGCCGAACGTGATCATTTGCGCGGTAACAGCGCAATCGCCGACCGCGCGTCACGCGCCTACTACTACGTGATGCTGCGTCAACTCGATCAAGACACCGTCCCCGATGCCGTGTACAACCGTATAATCGATGAACTCGTTGAGATCGACAACGAGGTTAGCGAGTCGTCGGCGTTACGCAGGCTGGCTCAAACCTGGCTGGTCCTCGGTGAGCGATCCAAGGCACGCGCGACGCTGGCGCGGGTCACTAAAACCTGTCCAGGCTATGCGTCCATGCCCGATTTGGCGGGCCTTTCCAGTGCGCCGTGAGTACGAATTTTCCTCGCCGTAGCCGGCACCGGCATGGGCGTCAGTCGCCCAACGTCTTAAAAAACACATACGCATCCACGTCGCCGAGGGTCGGATGACAAAACGCGCCCGGGAGCGTTCCCACCAAGTCAAAACCCAGTTTTCGCCAAAGATAGACAGCGCCTTCATTAGACGCAGCAACGAAGTTAAACTGCATGGCTCGGTAGCCTAGGGATAGCGCTTCGTGCTGGGAATGCTCACACAGCTGCGTCGCTATACCTTTTCCAGCTGCACGCTCGCAGACCATGTAGCCGCAGTTACACACATGGCTGCCTGGCCCGGCTTGATTGTCCTTGATGTAGTACGTGCCGAGAATGTCTTCCCCCTGCTCGACGACATACGTCTGTCGAGGTGCGCTCATCCACAGTGTGCACGCGTCGGCTTCAGTGATCGTCGGCTCGATGGCGTACGTGGTCCCCGCCCGAACAATGGGCTCAATGATCCGCCAAATGTGTGGCCAATCGCGGGATGTCGCGATACGTATTAGCATGACAGCTCCTAATCGTGATTGAGTCGATGCAATTTCTCTCGTTGATGCGACTTTCTAGTGTGTATACCATGCGCTAAAGAACGACTATTTAACACGAGAACTCAATGCGCGCACTACGCCCCGACACTAAGTGGACCCAGGACGCCATCGACGCGCTCGCCGTCGAAGATCATTTTCGACTTCGCGGCACTGACACCACCCGTTTGGACACACTGGTTGACGCGGCGTTTGCGTTTACGCTGACCATGCTCGTCATCACATTCGATGGTGTGCCCAACAGTTTCGACGAAATTATCGATGGTCTATTGCACTTGCCTGCCTTGGTAGTGAGTTTTGCGGTGCTCATGATGTTTTGGTTTGGGCATCGAAAGTGGAGTCGTCGCTACGGAATTGAGGACGCGGCGACCATCATGGCCAGTGTGTCTTTGGTGTTTGTATTACTGGTTTATATCTACCCACTTCGCCTCATATTCGAGGGCATGTTTACCTTCCTCAGTGGCGGCCGCTTACCGTGGACACTGAACTTTACGAGCTTTGCGCAGGTACGCGGTTTTTTTGCCTTCTACGCCGCGGGCTTTCTGGCCATGTCAACGTTGATGTGCGCGCTGTATTTTTTCGCCAAAAGAAAAGCCGACGATTTACTGCTCGATTCGTTCGAACGATTGGAAACGCAGTTCGAGTTCCATCGTTGGCTAGCGGCAATCGTTTTTTCTATTCTTTCGATGTTAATCGCCCTATTCATCCCCATTCAGTTTGTGTCGATGTCCGGTTTCATTTTTTTTGGACTGTTTGGTTACACGGCAATGGTCGCCCGTCAGCATAAAAAGAACATTGCGGCCTTGTAGCCGTCATATTCTGCCTCACTAAAATACGGTGGCATTCACGTATCGGCTCGTAGCTCCCTTGAACCATCGCGCTCACCGAGAAACCAATCCTCCACGTCATTGGGGTCCAAACCCGACATTACGCTGAAACTGCCGGTGTTCGTTCGGCTCAGCGCCGAAGGCGGGCGCGGGGTGGTGTGTTCCGCGCGCTCGTGAATGTCATGCGAGTACTCGGCCATAGATAAGGCGCGATCGGAATCTCTCTCTACCCAATCCGTTGAATCAAACGTGTTGATGCCGGGTGCAGCGGCCCAATATTGGCCTCGAAAATACTCACGCCAACCGACGATCTGACGGACAAAGCGCTCAATGCTTACCAACGAGATAATAGAAGGATTGCGTCGATGCGCGTCGATCGCCGTGTCGACCAATTCACTTGCCGAAACCATCTTGGCGTTAAGCGCGAAGGACAGCTTGGAATGGTAAAGACGCTGCTCGAACACCGATTCTTCGGTTTTTGCGACGCCCAAAAGGCCATAGAGAGGCAAGCCGTATCGGCAAAAAATGCGGAGCTGAGCACGTGCTTGACGGCGCGTAATCGCCATCTCAAGCACCGACTCTGCTCTGCCAAAAAGCCTTGGTACGTAGTGCTCGATACGCGCCAGAATATCGGCGACATCGTTTCTATAACCTGGCTTCGGCGGCGCAACCACTGTCTCCGCGCCATCGAATGCCGCGTGATTCGGTGACTCAAACTGCCACTGACCTCCTGCAGGTTTACCGTCCTCCATCAAGTAGCCAAATCGTTTGCGCATCGCGCGATAAAACCGCGCCATACGCAACGAAGCCCCCGGCGCGAAAGACATCCGGAGCGCATCAAACGGCAATAAAAAGTGCTCGGTGCCGTACTCCTCCACGTCGCGATCGGCAGCGGCTTGGTACGCTCTCAGTTGATACAGCAGTCGATATTCGTCTGGCCGCTGATAGGCCACCGAATTAAAGCCATGCTTAGCGCATAACTCGTCAAGAAGTTGCGGTAGCGATAGGGTCGAGCGCGTCGAATCGAGCGTGAGATAAATTACATTGTGACCCGCTTTGGACAATGCGCGCGCAAATAGCTCCATGCCCTTGAACATCGCGCAGAGCGTCTGAATATGATGACAGACTGCGTCCGTTTCCTGGCGTAACTCGGCAATAAGATACGTAACGCGAGGATCGGTCTTACGATACCACGAGTGATTCGCGTTGAGTTGATCACCGAGCACCAAACGCAATTGGGAGACCTTTGACATAATCGTATCGTATCAACCGAGTCCGAATCTGTCAGAACGTGATCGCGGTCACGATCATTGCAGTAGTCGGACAACCGTCACGGTTGGCCCGGATGTAAAATTAAAAAACTGTCGCTAAATCTGAGACATCCGACACAATCGCGCACCGCCAATCGCGCAGTTATTCACAGACATTTTTGGGCGATTTCGGCATCCTTTTACCATGCATTTTCGCCCTCAAATTCACTCCGTTCGTGACGTGCGCCTGAGCACTGACACCGGTTTATTTGACCCAGCCGCTAACAGTCGCCGAAGCGTTCCAGGGTGGGGGACCGAGCGACAAGGCCTTGCGAAGAGCAGCCGGTCATGCGGACTCTTCGCTGCCGCAGCACTAGCGCTGGGTGCGTGTGGCGGCGGTGGCGTCGACGGCGTCGCAGCGACCTCTAGCGCTCCGCCCACGTCGCCATCCGCAAATCGCGCACCGATCATCAATATGGTGGCCCCACCTGGCAAAGAAAATCAGCTTTACGAATACCGACCACTGGTCAGCGACGCCGACGGTGATGACGTGCATCTGTCCATCGAGAGGCAACCGAGTTGGCTACAGTTCGATTCGAACCGCGCCACTTTCAGCGGCATGCCCAGCACGACGGACATTGGCAGCCACCCGCTGATTGTTGTGGCCAGTGACGGTATCGACGAGTCGCGAGCTGAACTGACCATCACCATCACGGCGGACGATATTGAAGAAGCGTTGCGGACCGGATCGCACACACACATCAAAAGCGCCAGTCAGGTTCTACCGAGTATCCTGTCGGCGATTGAATCCAATCAAAGTCGATACACCGCCATTCGTCACGCGTTGTTCGGTTTCGATACCAATGGCGAGGCGACACCCCAATCGCTCACTGACGTGAGTTGGGATCCATCGCAAGACTCTGCCTTATTGCGGGCGCGATTCGGGCGCAATGAAGCAATCCTAACAACGAATGCGGTGACACATCGCAGCTACATCGTGCAACAGCGCGATCTAGGCATAATCGGCCTGACCAACCAGACGCGCTACGCCGTTTTTGGTGGTAATCCGATGCGAGACTATCTGCGCTCGAATGACGCGTTGTCCGCTGACATGACGGCATTGTTCAACAACACGCTTCGCTGGCTTCTTCAACACGATGCCGAGACAGCGTCAACCCGCGCCCAACCGAGCAAAGTCGTAGTGGCGCAGCTTGATCAAAGTCACTTCTTCCCAGACCAAAAAGCCGTCGGAGCGTGGTTGGAGGCCTTTTTAGGCAACGACATTACTTATAATGAGCCTTCGACCTGTGACCGGCAGCTGTCAACCTGTTTGGTCGATGCCGACCTCCTAATTGTGTCGTCGTATCTTGCGCCAGGCGACGACGCGGTTGCGATAGCGCGGACTGTGCAGGCGGCGATCGAAGCCGGCACTGCCGTGCTGTACGTCCACCACGACGGTCAATACAACGCCCTAGCACAACGGTTGCTGGGGCTGCTTGACGTTGACTATCACGGCGACAATTACTGGCGAAGACTCTCTGTTGAATCCGCTGGTAATGCATTGGGGGATCGACCACTGCCCGACGACATTGTGGCAATCCGAACGATGGTTGAACGACTCGTGGACGATACCTTTACGTTTACGTTTAGTGGCTGTGAAGACAAGACCTGCCCTGCCAATCACCCTTATCCCGATGAATTTCTGGGCCCGGTTGAAACACTTCAAGGCCAACTTCGGGACCTGGATCAACAGAAGGTGCGGATATTTGACCAAGATGGCTATCGATTTCATACGTTGTTGGTGTTACTCGGCGATTACTTTCGCGCGCGGGTGCGCTTCCCGATGGATATTTACTCGCAACCACGCGACGCGATACTGAAATCGTTATTTGCCGACCATACGGTCTACCACCACCGCGATGTCAATCCTGCACAGAGCGATATGGGGAACTTCAGTCGCAGTGACTTTTCAACGATCGCTCCTGTAAACCGACGCGTGTCGATGACGAGCAAAACCCCGTTTCGGTCCACCGGGGCGTATGCCTTACCGGGCGTACCCTTTACGGTCACACGGATGGATAGCACCGACGTGACCGTGTCGCTTTTCGTCAATACACTTCGCCCAGGCGCAACGCATGAATTTGAAGCATTCGGTTATACGCGACCGAAGTACGTGCAGAGCGCGCGCTTTGCTGTTGCTCCCGGCGAAACCCTGTCGATAACATCACCGCACGGCGGACCGATACAGCTTGAGTTTGGTTCCGCCGGACACGATGTCGAGTTTACTTTTTCAAACGTCGGCGAACACCCCTACTGGCAGGTTCCAGACGACGATGAACAATTTGCCGAGGCGCTCACTCGTGGCGACTATGACTGGGCCGAGGTCAGCACGCCGAATCTCGAGGTCCACTCAACGCTCGACAAGATGCGCATCACGTTGAGCAATCCAGGCTGGCCGACAGGCAGCGAACTGGCGAGTCTTATGACCCGGTTTACTCACCATTTCCCACATGCCCTGGCCGGTTTGGATGGTCCTGGTATCGAGACCGACAAAGAAGTAACCGATTTTGCGGCGGCTCACGGGCTCCGCCTGGACTGGCACGACGAAATCAAACACATGAACGCCGATCAAGCAACCTGCGGGTATGGCTGTTCGGGAAACCCGTATGACGCCTACTGGGCCTTCGACCCGCTTGGCCACGGTGATCTGCATGAGCTCGGCCACGGTCTCGAGCGCACCCGTTTTCTGTTTAAGCACTGGGATCGACATGCGATCACCGATCCATACTCGTACTACACGCTGACGAATTACGTCTTGTTAACCGGCGACTCGAGCGTATTGGCCAGTTGTCAGACGCTGCCTTTTAAAGAGCTGTTCGATACCCTTCAAGCCGCGGCACGCACCGATGACCCAGTGGCTTCGATGACTGCTGCGTCGCCCACTTCGTGGCATGAAGGGTCAAGCATCTATTTGCAGCTGATGATGCGCGTCCAGGCCGATGGCGCTCTGAACAGCGGCTGGCATCTATTGCCGCGACTGCATATCCTCGAGCGCGAATTTTCCAGAGCCGATGACAGCGACGACGCATGGCTAGCCAAACGCGATGGACTGGGGTTTAGCAATGTTAGCCGAACCCAAGCCCGCCAGTTTGATAACAACGATTGGCTGCTGATCGCCTTGTCGCATGCGGCTGGTCGGGATTTGCGCGCTTACCTACAAATGTGGGGGCTGACGTTCTCCGAAACCGCACGCAGCCATGTTAAAGCGATGAACTTACCGTCACTCCCTCCGCTCTTTCATGCCGTGACCGAAGGTGGGCAATGCCTAGGTCTGGATCATCCCGCCATCGCCGTCGATGGCCTCCAATCCTGGCCATCGATGAGTCGCTGATCGACCGGCGACCGGCGCCTAGCCAACGCGCTCGGCGCGCAATGGTATACTCCAGGTTTTAGAGCCGACCGATCGAGACCACTATGAACGCGCCCGCCCCGTTTCTTACCGCCATACTTGCCGTGTTGCTGGTATCACCGACGTTTGCCGACAGCGGTACCGCTTTATCCGATGCTCAAACGGAAGCGCTTATCGAACGAGCGGCCAAAGAGGCCGCCGAGGGCGACAACGAATGCGACAACAAAAAACTCCTGGGCTGTATGGGCATCAACTCCGCCCAGTGTGTCGATCTTCGCGATGCGGTGATCAGCGAATGCACCATGCCCATGGCGCGACAAATATTGGGGGGCGAGATCGACACTGACAATCTCGAACTCCAGCACGCACAATGCACACTGCAGTTGGCTGAAGCATCATTCGACATTGATGCGCGTCGCTATTTCCGCTGCATGCCTGAGGGCACGTATGAGAAACCCGATATCGTCGAAGCGTGGCTCGATAACCGATAGACCGCTTTCATTAAGCGTGACGCCACCACAACGCCGGCGCCCAGTGCAGAGACCACGTCATCACATGGCCACCATCAATTATTGTTGATGGGGTCGTAGTTGCTCTCGGTGAATTGACAAATAAACGATCGCGGTACCTCTAACCCATCAGCGATCTGATCAAGAACCGCTCGCTCAGCATTGACCATCGGACCTTCGGCTTTTGCCACGACACACAGATCGCGTAGCACCTGCATACGCTGCGTCATACTCGCATTGTCCTTCACCGCCGATACGCGACCGGGCAACTCTCGCTCGATGCGCTCGACGCTCAACCGGTCAGAAAACGCATCGCGCCCAAAAAACTGCTCGAACACCTCGATCTCTTTTTCCGAAATTCCATCCGCGGCATCCGCCACCACGACCGCGCCGGCAAACAGCAGCCGACGCATTGCCTCGGCGGTGTCGGTACGACCCTCGATGTAACTCGGCTCCATCAAACTCATTACGCCTTGCACGGCTACTTCAAGATCGTGCTTATTCATACCGCCTGGCACTGCCAGCTCAGATTCGTGGAAATACTTGAGCGCCTTGACGCGTAAGGGACTGAAAGGATGTGTGGAGAACCAGTCTTCCTGCGGCGCGTTATTGCCAGGCGCGGTGTCTTCCACCTGCATTTCATCCACTTGTTGCAGAAAGTCATTGAAACTAAATTCCACCACTTTCGACGTTAACCCTGAGGCCAATTTGAACAGCGCCTTGGCCACCCCATTGAGGTCCTGCGCGCAGTGTGCGCCAGCCCGATCTGCCGAAATTTCGGCATAGCGAGACCAGGTAAACAAATCGAGCGCCAGTTTAGGATCCGGCCGTGCTTGGCCATTGAGCAGGTAGCCAATGGGAATGTCATGATGTCGATAGACGTGATGACCGAACTCGTGGCCAATCACAAAGCGCAACTCACTTCCTTCAAACGCCTCGAGCAGGCTAGACGAGAACATCACGAAAAGCTGATCGTTCTCAGGCTTGAAACAGGCCGCGTTAAACTGAGGACTCGAATAGACATACAGCTCATGCGGGATCTTCATCTCGAGCAGCTCAATACACTCGTCTGCCATACGATGAACTTCAGGCGCCATGCGCCGACTCAGTCGGACAGACGTGCCAAGAAGGCGTCGCCGCGTACCAATCGGGCCCTCTTCCTCGCGCTTAGCGATGAACTCATTAACCTTCTTCACATCATTGTTCTCGAGCAATGATTGATACATCGACAGGTCGTTGTCACAGCGAATCTGATGTGGAGTAATTGCAGCGGTCATAATTATCTATCGCCCTCGAATAGGTGTCCCGGAGGAGATGGTTGCCCCAGGCATCGACCTCTTCTCATTCGGAACTGTCAGCGTGCCGAGGCAGATGGTTGCAGTCGCGCGTTTCATCGACACCCCAGGTTCGACAAACAGTACTGCACCAGGAGACAAAAAGTAAACAAAGGTGTTGCTATTCGACAGAACTGCACGGACACTTGGTGTCCCCAATTTAGGTACCACCAATGTCCCAGCCCGTCATCCGTTACGCCTTCGATCAAGCACCTGCCGTTGGAGACGCGACTGAGATCTTTCCAGGATTACTCTGGGCGCGCCTCGGTCTGCCAATGGCACTTGACCACATCAATGTGTGGATTTCGCGCAGTGATCAGCAGAGCGTCATTATCGACACGGGCATCAATACGCGCACATCCAAAGAGACCTGGCAAACGCTGTTCAGTAAGTATGTTGCACCTCGAACTCTTGCGAAAGTCGTCGCAACACACCTCCATCCTGATCACGTTGGCCTCGCTGGCTGGCTCACACGCGAGCATGATTGTGAGCTGTATATGACACGCAGCGAATACCTTTTGTGTCGCACACTGTGTTTTGACAGCAGTCTTGAGATACCCGAGGAAGCACTGGCGTTTTATCGTGCGGCGGGCATTACCGAGGAACAGCTCAAACTCTACTCCTCCATGTACGGCGGGTTCGGCAGAGCAGTCACCCCGCTACCTCAGTCGTATCGACGACTCCAAGAAGGCGACACACTCGATCTATGCGACGAAACCTGGACGATATTGGTGGGCAATGGCCATTCACCGGAGCACGCCTGCCTCTTTAACGCCGAACGCAACGTGCTCATTAGCGGCGATCAAATTCTGCCACGAATCTCATCCATTATCGCCGTGTGGCCGACCGAGCCCGAAGCGGATCCGCTGGGCGACTGGCTCCAATCGTGCCGACGATTCGCACACGACGTGGCCGCGGACACGCTCGTACTACCCTCGCACGGCCTACCCTTTTATGGCGCGCCCGCCAGGCTTCGTCAACTCATTGATCATCACGAATCCTCGCTAGAGCAGCTCTTCGCTCGCTGCTCCACGCCACAACGAGCAATCGATGTCTTTGACGTGCTCTTTCACTCCGCGATCGACGACAGCAACCGGGTGATGGCGGTTGGCGAAACGATGGCCCATTTTAATCACCTGCGGCATCAAGGGCGCATCGAGCGCGAGCGAATTGACGGCGTCGATTGGTACCACAGTCGATAGAAGCACTGGCCACCAGGCGTTACACTCCCAGTCTTGCGTTTGTCCGTTCGACCACTAAGGATTTCAGCGGTCGCGTCACGGACGTTGCGGTGTACAATTAGTGGACCGACTCCACACCCCCTACCGCACCGACCATGACGAATCAGACTAACCGCGTTCCGACCGGCTCATCTTTTGAAGCATTGCGCCAACTGCTGGTTTATGCCACCGCATTTCGCCGACGCATTCTGCTGGCCTCGCTGTGTTCATTTATCAACAAAGTGCTCGATGTGATGCCCGAGTTGCTGATTGGCGTTGCCATCGACGTCGTGATTCGTCAGCAGGACTCGTTCTTAGCAAGCCTCGGTGTTCGTGATCCGTTTCATCAGCTTCTGATTCTTGGATTTGCCACTTTGCTGGTGTGGGCAGGCGAATCGTTATTTGAGTATTTATTCCTCGTGCTGTGGCGCAACCTAGCACAAGATCTGCAGCATCATCTCCGTCTTGACGCCTATCACCATGTCCAGCATCTTGACCTTCAGTACTACGACCAAAGCTCCACCGGCAATCTGGTGTCGATTCTCAACGATGATGTCAATCAACTAGAGCGGTTTTTCAACGGCGGCGCGAATAGCCTCATTCAGATTCTGACGGCCGTGGTGATCGTCGGCGCGATATTTTTCATACTATCGCCCACGATCGCACTCATAGCGTTTAGCCCGATTCCGATCATCATACTCGGTGCGTTTTTCTTCCAGCGACGCGCGCAGCCGCTGTATGCCGACGTGCGCGAAAAAGTGGGCGACCTGAGTGCACGACTGGAAGCCAACCTCGCTGGCATTCAAACCATCAAGAGTTTTACCACCGAAGCGTTTGAGCACGCCAATCTTAGCCGTGACAGCAAACGCTATGTCGAGGCCAACCGCCGGGCGATACGGGTCAGCTCCGCCTTCATTCCAATAATCCGCATGGCGATTCTCGCCGGCTTTCTCGCTACGCTACTCCTGGGCGGTTGGATGGCGATTCAGGGCGATCTGCAGGTCGGCAGCTATGGGGCGCTCGTTTTTCTCACACAGCGACTGCTTTGGCCACTCACCGGCTTGGCCGAAGTGGTCGATCTGTTTGAGCGGGCTATGGCCTCGTCGAATCGTATTTTGAGCCTGATTCGAGCAGACTCACCAATCCGAGATCGCGCAAACGCCGTGAATCTCAATCAACCCAGCGGCGCCGTGCAGTTTAGCGGCGTCCATTTCAGCTATCGCGACGATCTACCCGTTTTGCAAAACCTGACGTTGAGCATCCCCGCTGGCAGCACGGCCGCGTTCGTCGGTGCCACCGGATCGGGTAAAAGCACGTTAGTCAAACTCTTATTGCGCTTCTATCAACCGGATCAAGGACACATTCAAATTGACGACATACCCCTCAATGACATCAAGCTCAATAGCCTTCGGGGCCATATAGGGCTGGTTGCGCAGGACAGTTATCTTTTCCCAGGAAGCATCGCGCAAAACGTCGCCTACGGTGAGGCTGAGCCAGATGAGCAGCGCCTGGCGGATGCCGCTCGCACTGCCGGCGCAACGGAGTTTATTGAGCGCTTTCCGGAGGGACTGGCGACCCGTGTCGGTGAGCGCGGCCAGCGATTGTCTGGCGGTCAGCGCCAGCGCCTAGCCATTGCACGCGCGCTTTATAAAGACGCCCCAATTCTAATTTTGGATGAAGCGACGTCCGCCGTGGACAACGAAACCGAAGCCGCCATACAGCGAGCGCTGCAGGCGGTATCGAAAAATCGCACCACGCTTATCGTGGCCCACCGTCTCTCGACGATCGTTCACGCCGACTGCATTTATGTTATGGATCGGGGTAAGATAGTCGACACCGGCACACATGAAGAGCTGATAAATCGACCGGGCATCTACCAGTCACTGTGGCAGGTTCAGACCGGCCTGCCGCTTTATTAATGTTGCGCCGTTTGGTGTTTGTTTAGGGGGATCCATGCTGACACTCTATCAATTTGAACCGAAATACGGCCTGCCTAACGTCAGCCCCTTTTGCATGAAAGTGGAATGCTATCTGCGTATGGCCAACATTCCGTATTCGATGCAGATCATCAAAGATCCCCGCAAAGCACCCAAGACCAAGCTCCCCTTTATACGCGATAAAGACAAAACCATCGCGGATTCCAGCTTCATACTGGAATATCTTGAACGCACATATAACGTCACTCTCGATCATGATCTAAGCGCGCAGAAGAAAGGGATTGCGCGTGCGCTAACCGGAGCGCTCGAAGAGCGGCTTTACTTTGCTTTGGTCTACAGCCGCTGGATCGACGACGCGAACTGGCCGCGCATCAAAGATACGTGGTTTAATGATTTACCCTTTATCGCCCGTTCTTTTGTGCCCAACGTAGTGCGCAAAGGCGTTGCCAACAGCCTCAAAGGTCACGGCATCGCGCTGCACGCACCAGACGAGATTTATCACATTGGCGTGCGCGATCTGCAGGCGTTGGTAGACGTGTTAGGCGATCAGCGCTTTATGCTCGGAAACTCACCGTCCAGTGTGGATGCGGTTGCGTTCTCCTTTGTGGCCAATATCTTGTATACGCCGTTCACCGGCCCACTCTTTGATTTTGTTATAGACCAGCCGACACTCACTCAGTATTGTCAGCGTATGGGCAAAACCGTGTTTTCGGAATTTGCCGTGTTCCAGCACCCGGTTGGCGAGTAGCGACCGCTCGGCGCAACCACTGACAGCATCGTCATTCGATGCGAATAACGGCTAATTTTGACATAAGCCCATTACCGTCTGATTGAAGTGTGAGACTACTCACACTGCCCTTGAGCCACTTGACGTAACGTTAGCCCTATCGACGCATTCGCCGTTTCGCAAGTTTGCTTTAAGAACGTTATGGCTCAACAACAATCTGTCAGCGCCCGTATTCTGCTCGCGCCTGCTTTAATGGTGGTGGGCTTTTTCCTCATTCAGCGCAATCTGGACAGCCTCGCTCAACAGTTGGCCGCGGTGGGTGTGCACCCTGGCGGCGATGTGCTACGCAAAACCGTCGGCATGGGCCTATGGATGGCAAGCGCCCTGTTGATCAGTCGCTCGCTGCTCGCGTTGCTGCTGCACCCGTTTAGTCGCGCCCGCACCGGACAAGACGCTCCCGCTATTCTCGTTAACTGCATTTACGCCGTTGTATTTATTGCGGGCGGATTCATGTCCGTGCATTTTGTTCTCGAAAAACCCGTCGGCGCACTCATGGCCACATCCGGCCTGGTGACTTTGATTATCGGCCTTGCAATACGCGACATGATTGCTGACTTTTTCTCCGGCCTGGCCATCAATTTTGAACGCCCCTATTCGATCGGTGACTGGATTGAACTCGAACCAGGCCTGGTTGGCAAAGTGTCCGAACTCAACTGGCGATCGACGCGCTTAGTCACCTTGTCACAACGCACAGTGATCGTACCAAATAATAATTTCGCCGCTCGCCAGTTTGTGAATTACAGTCTACCCAGACGCAGCTATCGTGAGTCGTTGGACATCACGCTAAACTACACCGCCGATCCAGATCGAATTACCAATATTCTCCAGTCTGCGATCAGCGCGACGTCCGGCCTGGTTGAAGGCGGCGACCACAATGTCCGTATTAAGAATTTTTCAGAACGCGGCGTGGAGTATCAGATTCGATTCTGGATCGATGACTTGGCGTCGCGCGTTGGACTTCGCCACAAACTGGCCGCGAACGTGCTGCGTTATTTAAGTCAAGCGGGCGTATCGATTCCGTATCAGCAACAAGAAATTCTCATTACACGCGACCGACGCGCTCGACAGGAGCGTCGAATCGATGCAAAACGTTTGCTATCGCGCATTGACTGGTTGGAGCCATTAAAAGATCACGAGCTCGAACAGCTTGCGCAGGTTGCTCAGCCTCATGATTTCGATAAAGGTACGATCATCTTCAACGAAGGCGAGGATGGCGACAGTCTGTATCTGGTTGTGGAGGGCATTGCCAACGTGCGCACAGGCACGAACGGCTCTTCAAAAATGGTGGGCAAAATTGAGCCTGGTCAAGCGCTCGGAGAAATGTCAGTGCTAACCGGCGCCCCTCGCCGAGCATCCGTAACCGCCGACACCCATGTACACGCATTGTCCATTCACCGTGACGACCTTGAGCCGATCTTACGAGCACGGCCAGAAATCGCGCAGGAATTGGGCAACCTCATGGCGGTACGGGTACGCGCCATGAACGCGCGTAGCTTCGCCCACACACATGCCACGACACTCGATGACGATCACTCGTTGGCCAAGCAACTCGCCAACAAGATCAGTCAGTTTTTTGGCATCGGTGGCGCCACGCACTGACACAAAGCGCCGCTGTGGCCTTGAGCCTGGATCAGGAATCCAAGGTAGACACCATGGCGGCCATCACGGCGCATCAGCGCCTTGCATCAACGGTCTACCGAGCGGCGATCGAACTCACGACTAACATTGATCGCCACGGCAGCTAATCCCGCCAGCAGCACGACCGTTACCGCCGTGATGCCGCCAATGGTCAGCCCCCCAAACTTAAGCCCGGTAAACAGCCACCCGCCCGCGAGATCGCCGGCACGCACCAACGAGGTGTCGATAAAGTTCTTTGCCTTGTACTTCTGTTCGCGGTCAACCACGCTGAACAACATGTCGTAACACGGCTTCATGGTGCCAAACTGGGCGGCACGAAGCACCACTTGGGCCACAGCGATGGTCATCACGGCCGGCCAAACGCCAAGCACAATCACACCCGCGATAATCGCCGCAGTACTGCCGCCATAAGCGCCACTGACGCCAAATCGACGTACTAACCAACTGGTAGCAAAGAACTGAAAAAGCAGCGCACAAACATTGATCACCAGATTGATTCGCGCGAAGAATTGCGTACGCTGTAATGAGTCGGTGAGTAGTTCGCTCACGAGATTTTGCTGAATAAAATACAACAGCGAGGCGATCAACGTGTACAGCAATGAGATCACGGCGATCTTACCCAGGTAGCGCGATTGGGCGAGTGCCGTTACACCGGCAAAGATGCCCCCCTTCTCTGTCTCGCCTGACTCGCTGACGGTTTGCCGCTCCTTTTTGGCCTGACGGTCCTCGTACGTGAGCAAAACGGCCGCGCACAAAGCGACGACAATCAGCAGTATCGCCGCCATGAGCAGCAAACTGCGAATACCGATGAGCGTCACAAACTGACCGGTTACCCAGCTGCCAGTGATGCCACCCAGGCTGCCCGCCGCCGCGACCGGCGCGAACAACGAACGCGCTTTACTCCGCGGATAAACGTCCGCCATGAGGCTCCAAAAAACCGACACGGCAAACATATTGAATACGCTGAGCCATACGAAAAAGGCGCGCGCCACCCAGGCGTTCAAATACGACTCGGCAAACAGCACGTAAAAAATCAGTAGATTTGCCGCGAAGAAAAAATAGATGGCGCGGACCAACGTGCGGCGTCGAAGCTGATTCTTGAGCCAGCCAAAAATGGGCACGATTAACAGCATCACCACAAAAGTGCCCGTATACAGCCATTGCAGTTTATCTACGCCCTGCAAAATACCGACTTCCTCACGCACGGGCCGCAACAGGTAGTAGGCAAACAGCAGACAATAAAAATAGAGAAACGCGACCTGAAACTGACGGTGACCCAGCGCCTCACGCACCTCCTGCCAAACGCTCGGCTGAGAGGTCGTCGATGTGTCGATGGCGTTGGTCACCGGTTGGTCAGATCAACACACGCCAACCGCACGTGCCAGCCGGCGATCAACGGGCATCCACAGCCGGACATGCGTCGAAGAAGCGAAATGGATCAAGCCTCGGCGGGTGTAGATTCGTCGTCAGATGGCTGCTCACGCGGCCAAGATTTGAGAATTGCCTGCACGACCGTAGCAAAGGGAATCGCGAAAAACAGCCCCCAAAAACCCCAAATTCCACCGAAGAACAAGATGGCGACGATAATTGCGACCGGATGAAGGTCGACGACTTCGCTAAACAGAAACGGCACAAGCACGTTTCCATCGAGTGCTTGCAGCACACCGTACGCCACGAAGACTTTCGCCAAATCCGCACCCCAGCCAAACTGAAAGAACGCCACAGCGCATACGGGCACGGTCACGGCCGCCGCACCGATATACGGGATCAACACCGAGACACCGGTGAGCACGGCCAACAGCTCGGCGTATTGCAAACCCAAGATTGTAAAAACAACATACGCCGCGCCACCAACGATGAGGATTTCCCACACCTTGCCACGAATGTAATTGCCGATCTGATCATTAACCTCGGTCCACACCTGGCCTGCCAACTCGTGGTTTCTGGGCAGAAGCTGACTAAACCACGCAAGGATTTTCTCGCGATCGCGAATCATGAAAAAGACCAGCAGCGGAACCAAAATAAAATAGAGCATCACCTGCATAAAGGTGACAAGCGACGTGAGGGAGAAGCCGACAATTTCTTGTCCGGCATCGATCAGCGCGGTGCCGATATTGCCCATAACCTCTGAGATTTGCTCGGTGGTCACGAGTTCCGGGTATTTTGCCTGCAGCTGATAGATCAGCTCTTGCACGGAGCTGATGATCACGGGCGTCTGTTTAACAAGCTGGGACGCCTGTTTGGCCAGACTTGGAAAAAGGCCAAAGACAATAATAAACACCACGAACAAAAACAGAACGAAGGCAAACAGTGTCGCCAGTAAATGATTGCAGCCAAGCTGTTCGAGCTTGGCGACAAACCCCTGCATCAGATAGGCGATGACCACCGCGGCGAAAACCGGGCCAAGGTACGAGCCAAAGAAAAAAACGAGCGCCACGAGCCCCAGCACGGCCGCCAATAGGAATACGACCTGAGGGTTATCAAACTGGCGGCGAAACCACAGCGTGAGCTGATTCATACGCACCCGTATGGAACATGGATTAAGCTGAAATCATACGGCATTTTTCGCAGGATACAATGCGCCCGCGCCGTGCTGGATCAGGCGGTCATATTGTGTACGAAACTCAGATCGAGCTTATTCATATGACGGTCTTGCAAGCGTAAATGCCATTCGGCCAGTTCATCGGCGGTCAGCGGCGCGCTGACCAGATAACCCTGCACCAGATTGCAGCCGTAAGAGTTCAGCAGGTTCCAACAATAGTTGCTCTCAACCCCTTCCGCCGTCACATGCAGGCCCATATTGTGGCCAAGATCGATAATAGACTTCACGATGATGGCGTCGCCGCTATCGGCTCGGAGGTTTTGCACAAACGACTTGTCGATTTTGATTTCGCTGATCGGTAGCTGTTTGAGTAATGCCAACGACGTTTGGCCTGTGCCAAAATCATCCAACGAACAGCGAATACCACTCGATCTAAGCTCATTGAGCAATTTGACCGATGTGTCAGGATTTTTGATCACCGCACTCTCGGTGACTTCGATTGTAATTCGATTGGCGTCCACCGCGTGATAGTGCAACAGCTTTTTGATCTGCCCAGGCAGCGCTTCATTAAGCAAATCGTTCGCCGAGATATTCACCGCAATGCCGATATCGTGACCGGCTTCCATCCAGGCTCGCGCCTGCAAGACCGCTTCCTTGAACACCCATTCTGTCAGCTTGCCGATCATGCCCGACTTTTCGAGCAGCGCAATAAACTCGTCGGGCGGAATAAAGCCAAGCTGAGGATGACGCCACCGTACTAAAGCCTCAACCTGTCGAACCTGCTGATTGTCCATGTCAATTTTGGGTTGGTACTGCAGATACAGCTCGCGGTTTTTAATGGCGTTGGGCAGGTCGTGAATGATCGCGAGCTCGCGCAGGTGTTTTTCGTCCTGCCCCGGTTCGTAGATCACCAATGAATCATCCTGTTCCTTGGCGGTGTAAAGGCCAATATTGGCCATACGACGTAAGCTGTCGGCGCTATCGCAGTGCATCGGATAAAACGCCAATCCAGCGTGAACGTTGAGCTTAAACTCCGCATCGCTCACATGGATTGGCGTCGTGAGACTGGAGAGCATAAAGCGAGCCAATGATTGTGCGAGTTTGACGTCATCATCCTCAAGGACAACAAAAAATTCGTCTCCACCTACCCGCGCAACGGTATCCGTTACCCGAGCATTACTCGCGAGTCGACGAGCGATTTCTTTGAGCACCTCATCGCCAACCTCATGACCCATCGACCCATTAATCTCACTAAAGCGCGACAGATCAATGGCCATCGCAGCGACCACCGTGCCGTTTCGATGAGCACGTGTCATGGCTGTCTTAATTTTCTCGGATACGACCGACCGATTCGTGAGCCCGGTAAGCGAATCGTATTCGGCGTGGTGCATGACCTTGTTTTCGCGCTCGGAAACCGCTTCGCGCATGGCCTCTAGATCGCTCGCAACATTGTGAAACGGCGCTTGTTCGATAGCCCGAACCGGCTCCTGCAAGCGTCCGTCTTTGAGACTGCGAATGGATCGCCGTAGTGAAGATATGGGGCGATCAATGTGTTTGGTAAACAAGCGTGAATACAACAGTGCGCAAGCCAGTGCCGCCATGCTTAAGATAAAAAGTGCGGCGCCGAACTGGCCCAGGATAAATAAGTAGAGTGTGCTGTTTGATTGATCGGCGAGCTGTAAATTGGCCGTCAGCGAGATGTTGCCCTCCGCATCAAGTGGCAGCGAGATGACTGGACGCCCGTTGTCCGTTTCGACGATCTGGACTTGACCGTCCATTGACGCGGCAAGACGGGTCTTGATCACCGGCACGGGAGAAAACCCGGTTATCAGGCCAAAGGTCGACTCGCGTTGCGTAAATGACTCCCGGGCTACAGCCACTGTCTGACCTGAGAGCGGCAATAGACGGTCTGTATCGTGGGCCGCCAGTGCGGCTTCCAACGCCGGCTGAGGGAGTCTGACCTCAGCACCGGTCGTCAAGAATAATAGCGCGCCACCCGCGTCGGTGATCGCCACAAATTCGTGGGCCGACAGAGGTGCTCGCCGACGCAACAGCGCCTCGAGGTCTTGAATCGAACCACGATAGGCTTGCAGTCTGAGCGCCGGGTCGGCCGCCAAACGCGCCGCCAACAAGCGGTTTTGGGTGGCGCGCGTTACGTACGACTCGCCAACAACACGCGCCGCCAGCTCAATCTGCTCGGCACCGGCCTGCGTCTGACGTGACTGCTCTTGCCACAAACTGAACACGACGCCCAGTGCTTGAGCGGTACCCAGGACAATCAATGACAAAACGATCGCTTTGACCCGCAAATCTTTCAATCGACGTACCTCGTGTGGCGGTGAACGGCTCAGAGGCCGGACACTCGATAGAAGGGCTCAGCATATAGACGCCACCTCTTACCCGCTGTGATAAGGCGCACAAATAGGCAAATTCATTACTTTTCAAGGATTTGAATCGGTATCGGAGCGGCACACTCACCCGACTCGGTGGCGGTCACGATCAGTCGAACACGCGGATGGCTTCTAATTCAGATGGCGGCACCTTGAGCGCGATCAGCGAATCAATAAGATCCTGATAATAATCGTAATTATGTCCGCTTGGACCCGTTGATCGCCGGATATGAGCGGCCAATTCATCGACCGGACAGTCACCTAAATAGTGTGGATTGCCCGGCAGCGCGACGTAGGTCAATGCCCGACAACGGCCCGCCCCCTCGCGATGCACGGTCACCCAGCAGCGCGTGTAGCCACCGCTCTCACGATGATCCAGATAGGCCAGCGTGTCGGCGATGCGGGTGCGTGGCAGCGCGTAAAGTCGACCGGTCACTGACCGTTCATCGCACGGAACCAGCGTCACAACGCGACCCGGCTGAGTATCAGTGCCGCGATGATCCGGGGATCCCTGCCAGAATCGTCGTTCCCAGCCCTGAAGTGTGCCACGCTCCGCCTGGTCGTACGCCACCCCAGGGCGCCACAGTAAAGAGCCATAGGCGAACAGCCATATATTATTATTTTCAATCACTTATAATTAATTTTAATGATCGATTCGAGGCGTTCAATTGCCCTGGGTTTTGAGCGCGATGACGCCCACAATGGTGCCGATCCAGCTTATCCACATCAACGCCTGAGCGAGCCACCGACGTGGCGTCGTTTTAAGCTGGGCGATGAAACCCCATGCACTGGTCGCGGTCAGAAAGAGGAACAGGCCCGAATACCCGAGTAAAGGCTTAATTTCGGCCTCGACGCGCGGGGTGTCGACACCGAGCATGGCCATAATGAGTGCCACAACGGCCAGGCCGAAAAAGATGGAAAAAGCGGTTCCTAAGAGGATTCCGCTCACAAATACGAGAGGCGTCACCTGGAATTGCACTCCGGTTGGGGTTTGGCGGCAAAAATGAGGAATACGCCCTTGATAATATTGGGTTCGACCTCTAGCCTAAGGACATTATTTTCGATCTAAATGGATCGCACAACAACGAGAAAGACAGCCTATGAAAAACGGTTCGCAACGGTACATTTCGCGTGGTATCACCCGCCTTGCTTTGTTTTTAGCCTGCGTCAGTCTGCCCATTATCGTCTCGGCAGCTATTGATGAGCAAGAAGTTCTGGAAGCCCAGCCTCAGCACGCCAAGGTCAGCCGCATTGTGACCACACTGTTTGAGCACTCCCACTACCGTCGCGCCAAAGTCAGTAATGACCTGTCATCTAAGATTCTCGACCGTTATCTCAAAGCACTCGACAGCAACCGCTTCTACTTCCTGTCTGACGACGTCGACGCCTTTGAAAAATACCGATTCGCGCTCGATGACAGTGTGCGCTCCGGTCGGGTCGATCCGGTATTCGCCATTTTCGACGTCTATCGCGATCGTGTAGTCGAGCGTATGAACCACGCTCTGGAAGTACTCAATAGCGATTTGGATTTCACGCTCGATGAGAACTTTGTGTTTGATCGAGAAGACGCCGAATGGCCGACATCGGATGCCGAGGCGCGGGAAATCTGGCGAAAGAAAACGAAGAACGACGTATTGGGCCAGTTGTTAAACAAGAAGACAATTGATGAAGCGCGCGACATCCTGACCAAACGCTATGAGCGTGTGCTCGACCGCACTCAGGACCTAAACAGCAACGAAGTGTTCGAAACCTTCATGAATTCGTATGCCGACACGCTCGATCCGCATTCGCACTACTTCCTGCCGCGGAATGCTAAAGAATACGACATTCAAATGTCGCTCGAATACTTTGGCATTGGCGCTTCGCTGCAAATTAAAGATGAATTTGTGACGGTGATGGAAATTCTGGCGGGCGGCCCAGCCTCTGTCGCTGGCACCATCAGCCAAAACGATCGCATTACCGGTGTCGGCCAGGAAGAATCGGGCGAGATCGTCGATGTCGTGGGCTGGAGTCTTGACGATGTTGTCGATCAAATTCGCGGCCCCGACGGTACCGTTGTGCGGCTGCAAATCCTACGCGCCGGCGCGGCGCCTGGCAGCGAAGAGGAAATTGTGCCTTTCACACGCGGCAAAGTAACACTCGAAGCCAAAGCCGCGAAAAAGAAGATCATCGAAGTGCCGCGTGACGATCAGATCGTTAAACTCGGTGTGATCACCGTGCCGAGCTTCTATCAAAATTTCCAAGCGCGCATGAACGGCGACAAAGATTACACCAGCGTGACCCGCGACGTGCGTCGCCTTCTGTTGGAGCTGAAAGAAGAAGATGTTCAGGGCGTGATCATGGACCTACGCGGCAATGGCGGTGGCCAGCTTACGGAGGCTGTCGACCTGACTGGACTGTTCATCGATCATGGTCCCGTTGTTCAGCTTCGCGAACATAGCGGCCGCGTTAAGGTGTACAAAGACAATAACCGCGGCGCCATCTGGGACGGTCCCGTTTCGGTATTGGTCAATCGTTTCAGCGCCTCGGCCTCAGAGATTTTCGCTGCAGCCATTCAAGACTACGGTCGCGGCATCGTGATCGGTCAGCAAACGTTTGGTAAAGGCTCAGTGCAGAACGTCTATCCGCTTGATCGGCAGCCCCGCAAGCGGGAGCAACAGTACGGCCGCCTGAACCTCACAATGGGCAAGTATTACCGAGTGAATGGCGGCAGCACGCAGCATCGCGGCGTGATCCCCGACATCGAGCTGCCCTCGCTCATTCCGGTAGAAGACGTGGGTGAAAACACACGAGAGAGCGCGCTCTTGTGGGATGAGATTGAAACCACAAAATTCGAGAGCGTAAGCTCGGCCTTTTCAGTGGATGTTGAGGCGCTTAAACGCGAAGTACTCAAGCGCAGTCAAAGCGACCCCGACCTCATGTACCTTGAGCGTGAAATTACACGTGCGAGCAATCTGCGAAATCGCGAATTTGTGTCGCTCAATCTCAATGCGCGGGAAGCGGAAAACAAAAAGATCGACGAACAACGCCTCGAGAATGAGAACATTCGGCGCGCCGCTCACGGCCTGAACGCTTTCGAAACGACCGAAGAACTCGAAGACCGTGAAGATCTGGACGCCATTCTGGACGAGACCGGCGAAGTGATGGCCGACATTCTCACCCAGTCGCAACTGTCCGCTGCACGAGCGGGCACCAACTAAGCTAGGGCAACAACGCCAAAGAAAGCCGCCCACGGGCGGCTTTTTTCTTGCCTGGACAACACTGACGGTTGACCAATTCACGGTCACCATCACCTCTATTAGAAAGAGTCTAAATAAGTCCGCGCGCCGCGCAGACGCCCCGCCATCGATTTACCTCACCGTTGGACCGATCTGTCCAAATTGGCTTGAAACGATCCGATCGATTCACGCATCGTAAAGGGTAGGCGTCGCTCGAATCGTGACCGTCGCGGTATCAACATCACGTAATCTTCAAGATATTCAATGCATTATGATCGCTGCGGGGTGGATCGCAACGATCTTTTGCATTTCGGTAGTATGGTGTTATACTCTACTACAACACTAAATTACCAAGGACGCCCGTCAGGGCGGGGCAGAAGGAACATGATAAACGCCTGTGCGACACAGCTGGAGCGCCATTTCACACGCGGAACGACCGCCCGGCTACCGCAGTCAGACTGCCTGACAGGCCAGTTCACTACTGCACGACCCGACGTGAACGCTGTGACCCCATTTTACTTCCACACTAAGAGCACCTCATGATGAAGCGCAGAACACATTGGTTGGTATTGAGCACGTTTGCCCTGCTGGCCTGTCAGCCCCCGGGCAGCGGAACGGACACCGATAACGACGAAGACAAGCCACCCGAACCGGTACCGGTAGAAGTGTCCGCGGTCGAGCGCGGCACAGTCAATGCGGTGTATGTGGGCACGGCCTCGCTCGAAGCCGATGGCGAAGCCCAGGTAAAAGCCAAAGTAAATGGTGAGATTATTCGTCTATTAGTGGAAGAAGGCGATATCGTCAAAGCTGGCCAGCCCTTGGCGAAGATCGATGACGCCCGTCTTAAGCTTGAGCTCGCCAGAGCTAAAGCGAATGTCGACAAGGTGGCGCAGGACTACCAGCGAAACATTGAACTTCATGACAAAGGACTGCTACCGGCCGGAGTGTTCGAAGGACTGCGCTACGATTTGGACGCCCTCAAAGCCTCCTATGAACTGACACGTCTAGAGCTGAGCTACACCACAATCCGCGCGCCGATTGCCGGTGTCATCTCGGCGCGTGACGTGAAAGCCGGCAACAATATTTCGGTCGGCGAGACATTGTTCACGATCACCGACCTGGACCCATTGCTCGCCTATTTGTACGTACCAGAAAAGGACTTTCAGAAACTCAAAGCCGAACAGCGCGTTGATCTCACCGTTGACGCCCTGCCCGGCCAACCCTTCGTCGGGTCGATCGCACGCGTGAGCCCTGTTGTCGATCCCGCAACGGGCACCTTTAAAGTCACGATCGAAGTCAATGACGATTCCCAAGCGCTCAAGCCGGGCATGTTTGGCCGAATTGCCATCGTCTACGACACGTTTGCCAATGCGGTGCTGCTGCCACGCGGCGCCGTAGTTGAAAGCGACGGACGTCCTTCGGTGTTTATTGCAGACGGTGATAAAGCCCGTCAACAGGCCATAATCACCGGCCACATCAGCGGTCAAAACGTGCAGGTGATTGATGGACTGACCGGCAACGAGCGGGTCATCGTTATCGGTCAAAACGGACTGAAAGACAACGGCCTGATCAAAGTCGTGGGCGACGACGACGCGACCGATGTGCTGCTTGAGGACACGGAAACGGCCGTTGCCCAATCCGCCGAATGATCGAGTGCACGACACCCCCATCGATAACCGACTCAGTCTGACAGCGAGCGAGAATAAATCATGCGTATCGTAGAAATCGCCACTGAACGCCGCATAACCGTGCTGATGGTGACGCTTGCCGTTATCTTGTTTGGCATCGTCTCGCTCACGCGTCTGCGGGTCAATCTCTTGCCCGATTTGTCGTATCCGACGATTACGGTACGCACCGAACTCACGGGCGCAGCTCCCCTGGAAATCGAGAACCTGATTACCAAACCCATCGAGGAAGCGGTGGGCGTGATACGCAATGTGCGCAAAGTACGCAGCGTCTCACGTTCAGGACAGTCTGATGTCATCTTGGAGTTTGTTTGGGGCACCGAGATGGATTACGCCGGTGTTGATGTGCGTGAAAAACTCGATCTTCTCGATTTACCGGAAGACGCCGAGCGCCCTATTCTGTTGCGGTTTGACCCGTCCAACGAGCCGATCATGCGGCTGGCATTGTCCAAGCAATCCGAATCGGGAGCCGCCATCACCGACGACGAGCTCCGTTACTTTCGGCAAATTGCTGATGAGGAACTCAAAAACTCGCTCGAAGCGGTGGAAGGCACAGCCGCTGTAAAAGTCAGCGGCGGTCTGGAAGACGAGATTCAGGTCCTTGTTGACCAGCAGCGTATCGCCCAGCTTGGGATTTCAATCGATCAAATTATCAGTCAACTTCGCGCTGAGAACGTCAACCTGTCCGGGGGCCGTCTCGAAGACGGCTCACAGCGATATATGGTGCGCACGATAAATGAATTTCAGTCGGTCGACGAAATTGGTGACGCCATTATACCGGCGCCCGGCGTCCAAACGGTTTATCTTCGCGACGTCGCCACCGTCACCAACAGCCATAAAGAACGTGAAGCCATCACCCGAATTAATGGTCGCGAGAGCGTCGAGCTTGCGATTTATAAGGAAGGCGATGCCAACACCGTAGCCGTAGCGACCAATATAAAAGACAGTCTGGACACCGTGCGCGATACGCTGCCTGATTCGATGCAGCTCGATGTGATGTACGACGAGTCCACGTTTATTTCCGGCGCTGTGCAGCAAGTGCAATCGGCCGCTCTGATTGGCGGCATACTCGCTGTGCTGGTGTTGTATTTTTTCCTTCGAAATTTCCGCTCCACCCTACTGATTGCGGTCGCGATTCCAGTGTCGGTCATCGGCACGTTCATGCTGATGTATTTGTATGACGTCACGCTCAATATTATGTCGCTGGGCGGCATTGCCCTGGCCGTCGGACTACTGGTGGACAACTCAATTGTGGTGCTAGAGAACATCTCTCGGCACCGCGAAAACGGCAGTGGCATATTTGAGGCGGCACGCAAGGGCACGAGCGAAGTCGGCGGCGCCGTCGTAGCGGCGACACTCACCACTATCGCCGTCTTCTTTCCAATGGTATTTGTAAGCGGTATTGCCGGTCAGCTGTTCCGCGACCAGGCGCTAACCGTCACCTTTGCCCTGGTTTTCTCATTGTTCGTCGCACTCACACTTATCCCGATGCTCAGTGGTTGGCAAGGCAAAGAGCAATACCACGACCACGATGATGTCCGTCCACCCAGTGAAACCACACGTGTTTTTGCCTTCGTGGCCTGGGGCATTGGCGCACTGATCGCGCTGATGGGCAAACTGTTGCGCTTGATCGCACTGCCCTTCACGCTTGTCGTTCAGGGTTTCTACTCGCTGCTCGCCCGCCTCTACGTTCCGATTCTCAACTGGAGCTTGAGGCACCGGATCGTGGTGGTTTTGATCGCCGCTCTGGCGCTTGGCGGCACGGTTTCGCTCCTGCCTCGTCTGGGTACCGAGCTTATTCCGCAACTCTCTCAAGGCGAGTTTCAAGTTGACTTGCGGCTCGCCTCGGGCGCGACGCTCGATCAATCTGACGAGGCAGTGACCAAAGCTTATGAGGCAACGCGACAGATCGATACGCTCGAACGCAGTTTCTCGGTCGCCGGATCCGGCAACCGTCTTGACGCCAGTCCCGTCGATGAAGGGGAAAACACGGCTACCCTGAGTCTCAAACTTAAGCCTGGGGCCGGCGACCAGGCCGAAGCCCGCGCCATGCAAACCCTACGCGATGCGGTGGGCAATATGGCGGGCGTGCAGTACGAGTTTTCAAGACCGGCCTTGTTCACGCTGAGCACACCGCTTGAGATCGAGATTCAGGGCTACAACCTGTCAGATCTGCGCACGGCGAGCGAGCAGATTGTGTCCGCCTTGAGTGCAGACGAACAGTTTGCTGATGTCAAAACCACCATCGAGAATGGCAATCCCGAAGTTCAAATTCATTTTGACCAAGTGCGCATTCATCAGCTCGGTCTCACCGTGCGTGACGTCGCCGACACGGTCGTTGCCAACGTGCGCGGAAATGTCGCAACACGCTACAGCATTCGCGACCGCAAGATCGATGTTCTGGTCCGCAGCGTCAACACTCAAAACGCCACGGTCGAAGAACTGCGTAATCTGATCGTAAATCCACTGAGCGAGCGCCCGGTGTCGTTGCAGTCGGTGGCAGACGTCGATATTGAGATGGGGCCGACCGAAATTCGTCGTAGCGATCAAGAGCGCGTCGCCATCATTACTGCAGGACTGAATTACGGCGATCTTGGCTCGGCGGTCACCCGTCTTGATTCGCTTCTCGATGATTTGCCACTACCGGCCACAACGCTGATTGAAATCGGTGGCCAAAATGCCGAGATGAGCGAATCGTTCAATTCAATGATCTTTACGCTCTTGATGGCCGTCTTTTTGGTTTATCTTGTGATGGCCGCGCAGTTTGAGTCGATAATTCATCCATTTGTGATTCTCTTTACGATTCCGCTCGCCTTTGTCGGCGCGATCCTGGCGCTGTACCTTACCGGCTCAACGATCAACGTGGTGGTCTTTATTGGCGCCATTATGCTTGCCGGTATCGTAGTGAATAACGCAATTGTTCTGGTTGATTTGATAAATCAACTGCGTGCCGACGGCATGGAAAAAGTTGAGGCCATTCGAGAGGCTGGTAAAACGCGGTTGCGCCCGATTCTGATAACCACCATGACCACCGCGTTGGGCCTACTCCCCATGGCAATCGGATTTGGCGAGGGTGCGGAGATTCGGGCACCCATGGCCATTACCGTGATTGGCGGATTACTGACCTCAACGGCCCTTACCTTGGTCGTGATACCGGTGGTGTATTCGCTGCTTGACCGAAAACAATTTCGCGCGATCGACCCGCCGCCTAGCTCCGACCCGGTGACGTTCCAATGAAACATATTGAAACCGCCATTCGACGGCCCGTCGGCATTGTCATGGTGTTCGTGGCGCTGAGCCTCGTGGGCCTTATCTCATCGCAACTGTTGCCGCTTGAAAAATTCCCAGATGTCGAGTTCCCCGGCATTTTTGTGTCGGTGCCCTACCCCGGCTCCACGCCTGAAGAAGTCGAGCGTTTGATTACCCGTCCAATCGAGGAATCGTTGGCGACGCTGAGTGGCGTCGAATTTATGCAGTCGTGGAGCACGAGCAGTGAAGCACGGTTGTTTGTTGCCTTTACGCTCGGAGAGGAAGCGCAAGCTAAGGGCATCGAAGCGCGTGCGCGCATTGATGCGGTACGTGATGATCTGCCGGATGATATTCGCAATCTGTTCGTGTTTACCGGATCGCTTGCCGACCAGCCGGTGCTCGTTATCCGCGTTTCCAGCGAGCGCGATCTGTCGCTGTCGTACGACATGCTCGATCAACTACTCAAACGACGGATCGAACGTGTGGAAGGCGTATCAAGAGTTGAGCTACAGGGCGTCGACCCGGCTGAAATTCGCATATTGCTCGACCCTGTACGCTTGTCGGCGCACAATGTTGATGCACGAATCGTTGCCGAAGCGTTGCGTCGCGCCAATTTTTCGATGAGCGCGGGAAATATCACTGACAATGGTATGCGCTTGAGCGTGCGGCCAAAAGGTGAGTTCGACTCGATTGATGAATTCAAACAGTTTCGCATCGGCACTGGCAACCTCATATTGGACGACGTTGCCGATATCGAGTTACGAATACCCGAACGCAACTACGGCCGCCATCTCGATCAAACCTATGCGATCGGACTGGATGTGTTTAAAAGCACCGGCGCGAACATTGTGGACGTCACTGACCGGGTGCTCGCCGAAGTCGACAAAGTTCGTGATTCGCCCAAACTGCGTGACGTCAATATCTTTGAGTTGCAAAATGAAGGCGACGACATTCGCAACACGCTGTCCGACTTAATTATGTCTGGGCTCATGGGGGCGCTGCTGGCCATCGCCGTTCTGTATTTATTTTTACGCCAGCTATCTACCACGCTCATCGTCACCCTGTCCGTGCCGCTTTCGTTGCTCGTGACCTTGGCGGCCCTTTATTTCTTTGGCTTGACGCTCAACATCTTGTCAATGATGGGTATGATGCTCGCGATCGGCATGCTCGTGGACAATGCAGTCGTGGTGACCGAAAACATTTTCCGTCGGCGTCAGATGGATGATTCGCACCCCCTAAAGACCAGCACCGAAGCGGTCAACCAGGTGGGGCTCGCGGTGATCGCCGGCACCTTCACGTCGATCAGCGTCTTCCTCCCCATCATTTTTGGCGAGAAAAATCAGCTCACCATCTTCCTGACCCACGTTGCGATGTCGATTACGGTCGCAATGCTCGCCTCATTGCTCATTTCGCAAACGCTGGTGCCGATGCTTGCATCGCGTGTGCAAATTCCAAAAGCAAAACCAGCCTCATCGGCCATGAATCGGTTGACGGGCTGGTACGGTCGCACGCTCACGCGCGTTCTCGATCATCGTTGGAAGATGCTGCTGGTGACGTTGCTCTTGTTGGGCTCAGGGGCCATCGCCCAAAAACTAGTGACGATTGATATGTTTCCGCAAGAGGCCAAGCGGAGCTTGTTTCTGCCTTACTACCTGAAAGCGAACTACCCACTGGAGACCGTTGAAGAAGCGGTCGACAAAGTTGAGGACTACCTATACGCCAATCAAGAACGCCTAAATATCGTGGCGGTCTACTCGTACTATAACGAAGAGCAAGCCGAATCGACCATCCTTCTAACCGATGAGGATAACGCCACTCTCAGCACGAAAGAGATCATTGCGATCATCAACGAAGAAATCCCAGAGATCATTATTGGCGAACCCAGTTTCAAGCTGGATCAAGAAGGCAGCGGCGGTCAGGGCTTTACGCTCCAAGTACGCGGTGACTCAAGCGAACAGCTCAACGCGAATGCGCGTGAGATGATCCCAATATTGGCGCAGGTCGACGGCCTCGAAAACGTTCGTCTCGAAGCGTTTGAAAAAGAAAAAGAACTGCAGGTGGTAGTCGATCGCGACAAGGCCGCGCGGTTTGGTATGTCGCCAATGTCGGTCGCCAGCGCCGTAGCGGTCGCCATGCGCGGTGAGAACTTACGTGAATTTCGCGCGGACGACGGCGAAGTGGATGTGCGGTTGGCATTTCAAGACGAACAGCAGCAGACCATCGCGAACCTGGCCAAACTTCCCCTCTACACTGCGGATGGCGAGTTAATCGAACTCAGCTCTGTTGCTCGTTTCCATGTCAACTACGGACCTCGCGTCATTCGTCGTATCTCGCGCAACACCGCCGTGATCATCGAAGCTAACCTCGCAAAAGGCAGCTCGCTGGAGGAAATCCGGCCCGACGTTGAACGCGTTCTCAAAGGGTACACGCTGCCGGTCGGATACAGTTGGAAGCTCGGCCGCGGGTTTGATCAATCCAATGATGCCCAAGAGCAGATGGGCGTGAATACAATGCTGGCCGTGATACTCATTTTCTTTGTGATGGCCGCCATGTTTGAGTCCATGCTGTATCCACTCTCAATCATGACCTCCATCGCCTTATCCATTGTGGGTGTGTATTGGTTCTTTGCGCTCACTGGTACCACGTTCTCTTTTATGGCCTCAATCGGCATCTTGATACTCATCGGCGTGGTGGTGAACAATGGCATTGTGTTGATCGATCACGTCAACCATCTGCGCAAGCAGGGTCTGTCGCGTGACGAGGCGTTGATTCAAGGGGGTAAAGACCGGCTACGCCCCATTTTAATGACTGTGGCGACTACCATTCTGGGCTTGCTGCCGTTGGCGATTGGCACGACTCAGGTGGGTGGCGACGGCCCGCCCTACTTCCCAATGGCTCGGGCGATCATCGGTGGCCTGGCGTTTTCGACCATCGCATCGTTGTTTATTGTGCCGTTTGTCTACGTGGTGGTCGATGGCATTGCGAAATGGACCCGAAAAGTACTGCGCACAGCCGCTTCGGGTCGCGCCACCAGCGCACCTTGAATCCGATTCGCTAGCGCAAAAAAAAAGCCTGGTGTGTGAACACTCCAGGCTTTCTTTTAATACTCGTTGAGTGCGTCGATCAGTCCACCAACACCTGCGACAAATTCCAGTAGTCTTCCGCCAGCACGTTAATCTCAAGTGGCATGCCCGCCACGGTATTGCCAAGGTCGATTCCCGGCAGCGACACCGGAATGCCACCGACGCTTTCGGCTACTGGGCGCGTATCGTCCTCGGTGCGGTACTCGGCTTTGCTTCGCAGCCATTTCGAGCGCGCTTTGAGCTCACTGGCAAAACCACGATCTTCTTGCATGCTCACGACGGCCGATCGAATTTTTGTCATCATAAATTCGCAGTCGCTCTTACTACCATAATCGACTTTCTGAATTTTTTGAGTCACGGCGATGCGCGCTTGATTCGCTAACGCATGCTCAGAAAAATGCACGCACAAATGCTGAGCCAGCGCGATGACCGCCATGTTAATGACCCGCCGACCGTCTACGGTGAGACCTGGATATTCAGGCCACGGCTCGCTCTCGATTTTAATGCGGTCATCAAACAAACCCTCGATACGTTCTCTCACGCGTTCATAGTCTTCGCGATGCTGCTCCACCGCTGGCTGAAGACTCTTGCGTTTGAACGTATTGAGTAGGCCGGTCAATTCATTGAAACGCATTTCAATCGCCGTTAACGCCCCTTTCGCGTTGTCAGACTGCTTTTTGACCTCGACAATTTTTTCATTGAGTTCCTTAAGCCGCTTTTGCCGCTCTTGATTGAACTCCATAATCTGTTTTTTGCGCTCGCGATCTTTCTGTTGGGTAATAAGCTCTTCACTGAAGGCTTCGAGCTTGGCCATCGCTTGATCCCATAGATCGCGCAACTGGAAATACACCATCGCGTTGTAGCCGGCGACCGGGTCGGCCAACCGTGCTTCCAACGCACGCATCTCATTCTTCTGACGCTTAAGTTCTTTTTCAGCGCTCTTGAGCTGCGTTTTTAAATCGTAAATATCGTCCCGCGAATTGGAAAACTGCTTTTTCAAGTCTGCGCGGTTCCAGAATAGGTCGAGCAGCTTGTCGTCGGCCGACTTGCGGAACATCCGACCCAGCTTCTTGCTCCCGGAGGAGTGCTCACCCATCATTCTGTTTACGTCGTCAATCATAAAATCTGTCCAACTTGCTCGCCTGCCCTTAGGTGTCCTGCTCGGGCAAGTTCTTTACGTCGCGTTGCGGCGCTACCTCGCGAAATCGATGGTTCGCGTCCGCACAATACTCCAGCCATTTATTCAGCATCATATTGCGGGCCCAACGACGACTCAGTTCCGAGCCGTGATCGGTAACAAATCCCTGCAAAACCCGATGCCGTCGATTGTGGCGACAGGCCATGGCCTCCGCCAACCGTGCATCGTGATAAATCCTGATATCCAAATCCGGATCGGCCACCGCGTCTATACCATCGCCCTCAAACCAATAGGTCAGATGAATGGACGTCGTGTAGCGGCTGACATCGCGAACACTGAGGTGAAGCGGAAAGTCATCGGGACTGTCGGAGCGATACTCGCCACGCAGAAATTCCATCTCATCGATCAGCCAGTTGAGTCGCAGGTAGTTGCTCTCATAGAGCGCCATAAGTGCGGTAAAGCTGCCCGGTCGAAGATTCCACCCGGACTCCAAATTACTGTCGCTGACTGACTTTAACTTCTCGTTTATCCTCATGTTTTCACTATATCACAGGGCCTCTTTTCACCCCGGATTAAGACTCATCCTGAGGCAGAGACGAAAATCTTGCCGCGACCGGGTTCACAGAATGATGGAGTCATTAAATTTTATATACATAACAGACATTTAACCCACTACTGGAGAGCGCAACTCGCTATTCGTATCGTTTTAAATGCATGTGGGCCATGACTTTCGCGGCGATTTCTTCAACCGAAGTGTGGGTGGTGTTCAGATGGGGGACTCCGTATTTACGAAACAGGGCTTCAGCGGCACGAAGCTCATAGCTCACTTGGCGAGATGACGCGTACCGACTGTCCGGGCGGCGCTCCTCACGTATTTGCTGAAGACGCGCGGATTCGATAGTCAAACCGAATAGTTTGTCCTTGTTTTGTTCCAGAGCGCGTGGCAAACGCCCTGCCTCAAAATCGTCTTCATTCAGCGGATAGTTGGCCGCAAATACGCCGTGCTGAAGAGCGAGATAGAGGCAAGTGGGGGTTTTCCCGCATCGAGACACACCGACCAGAATGGCCTGCGCTTGACTGTATCCGTTGAGGTTGACCCCATCGTCGTAGGTCACCGCAAAGTTGACCGCCTCCATACGACGCGAATAGTTGTCGGAATCGGCGAGACCATGCGCCTTGCCCGTCGTGTGAGTGGATTTGCGACCGAGTTCTTTTTCAAGGGGACCAATAAAGGCGTCGAAAAAATCCAAAAACAGGCCATTGCTCTGTTTGATGACATCGCGAATTTCATCGAGCACAAACGTGCTGAAAACGATGGGCCGGCTGCCTTCCACCTCACACGTTAAGTTGACTCGGCGACACGCCTCCTGTGCCTTGTCAATGGTATCAATAAATGGCAGAGTTACGGCGCGAAAATTGACATCCTCAAACTGCGTGAGCAGGCTGTGACCTAACGTTTCTGCGGTGATCCCGGTTTGGTCCGAAATATAAAAAACCGTTCTGGTTAGCATCGTCTCCCGCCTTCCTGTTTGAGTTTTCACCGATTTTCCACGTCTTCGCCAATAATACAAGGTTCTTGTTGTGACTGAATACGTTATAGGTTTCGAAAAGTTGGGCATGGACGATGTCGAGCGAGTTGGCGGTAAGAACGCATCGCTTGGCGAGATGATTCAGAACCTCGCCAATGCCGGGGTGGATGTGCCGGGAGGTTACGCGACGACTGCAGACGCCTATCGAGAATTTCTAAGCCATGACGGTTTAGCCGATCGCATCAACAGCGCCCTCGACACACTGGATGTTGATGACCTGGAGGCGCTTGCAAACACCGGCGCCAAGATTCGTAATTGGATCATGGAAACCCCCTTTCCACCCGCACTCGATGCCGCCATCCGCAACAGTTTCGCATCGCTGTCGGGTGGGCACGACATCGCGGTTGCCGTGCGCTCGTCGGCCACGGCTGAAGACTTGCCTGAAGCGTCATTTGCTGGACAACAAGAGAGTTTTCTCAATGTGCGCGGCATCGACGATGTGATCGACCGCGTCAAAGAAGTGTTTTCTTCGCTGTTTAACGATCGCGCCATATCGTATCGAGTGCATCAGAACTTTGAACACAGCCAGGTTGCGTTATCGGCCGGCATTCAGCGAATGGTGCGTTCTGATGTGGGCGCGAGCGGTGTGATGTTCACACTCGATACCGAATCGGGTTTTCGCGACGCGGTGTTCGTGACCGCCTCGTACGGGCTGGGCGAAACGGTCGTGCAAGGATCGGTCAACCCCGACGAGTTTTATTGCTACAAGCCTGCGCTCGCGGCCAATCGACGAAGCGTCATCCGTCGCAACCTCGGAAGCAAAGCGATCAAAATGACCTACGGCGAGGATGGCAGTGGCGTACAGACCTTGCCGGTTGACAGAATGGAGCGCGATCGGTTTTGCCTGAGTGATTCAGAAGTCGAGCAACTCGCACGACAAGCGGTCATCATTGAACAACACTACGGCAGACCCATGGACATTGAGTGGGGCAAAGACGGCGAAGACGGCCATCTTTACATCCTTCAAGCCCGACCGGAAACCGTACGGAGCCGGCAGCAGGCGCAAGTAATCGAGCGCTATACCCTCCAAGGGCAGGGCAACCTGCTGACGACCGGTCGCAGTATCGGTCATAAGATCGGCACCGGTAATGCCCGCATTATTCGCGATCCGTCTGAAATGAACTTAGTACAACCCGGTGAGGTACTCGTGACCGACATGACCGATCCCGATTGGGAGCCGGTGATGAAGCGCGCGTCAGCGATCGTGACGAATCGCGGCGGCCGCACCTGTCATGCCGCCATCATTGCGCGCGAATTGGGAATCCCTGCCGTGGTCGGCTGCGGTGACGCGACTGATAAGATCCGTGACATGACGCCCGTGACGGTAAGCTGTGCCGAAGGCGATACGGGCAATGTTTACGATGGCGTGCTGGAATTTGATCACGCAGAGCATAGCCTGACCGCCCTACCCGACGTTCCGGTCAAAATCATGATGAACGTGGGCAATCCTGATCGCGCGATGGACTTTGCCAGTCTGCCGCACGACGGCGTGGGCTTGGCGCGTCTTGAATTTATTATCAATCGCATGATCGGCGTGCACCCCCGTGCCCTGCTCGATTTTGACACGCTCGATGATTCGCTCAAGTCGACCATTCAAGAGCAGATGGCGGGCTACGACGATCCGATTGAGTTCTTTGTCGGTCGCCTCGCTGAGGGCGTAGGCACCATCGCAGCGGCCTTTGCACCGAAGCCCGTTATTGTGCGGATGTCCGATTTCAAATCAAACGAATACGCCAACTTAATCGGCGGACAACGTTACGAGCCACACGAAGAAAACCCGATGTTGGGTTTTCGCGGCGCTTCGCGCTACATCGACGATGAATTTCGCCCCTGCTTCAATCTTGAGTGCGAGGCGATCAAGCGCGTTCGCAATGAGATGGGCTTAACCAATGTGCAAATCATGATCCCGTTTGTGCGCACACTGGTTGAGGCACAAACTGTGTCGGCTATCTTGGAAGAAAACGGATTGGCGCGCGGTAGCAACGACCTGAAACACATCATGATGTGTGAGCTCCCGTCCAATGCACTGCTCGCCGACGAGTTTCTCGAATATTTTGATGGCTTCTCGATTGGTTCGAACGATCTGACGCAACTCACGCTCGGACTTGATCGCGACTCAGGCCTTATCGCTAATCTGTTTGATGAACGAGATGAGGCCGTCAAAAAAATGCTGTCGATGGCCATTTCAGCGTGTCGACGACAGAACAAGTACATCGGCATCTGTGGACAAGGCCCTTCCGATCACCCAGATCTTGCCCAGTGGCTACTCGACCAAGAAATAGAGAGTATGTCGCTCAACCCGGACACGGTCATCGAAACACGCCTATTTTTAGGTGGCATGAGCGTCGGCTAGCGCCGTGCCGTCCTCTTCATTTTGAGCCTTTTTGGAGGTCATTTTGATTCTGACATCACTACAGACTGTGCCAGGTCGAGATATCACCGCCCACTTTGGGCTGGTGAGCGGCAGCACGATTCGCGCCAAGCACGTCGGCCGCGATTTGGCCGCGGGTTTTAAGAACATCTTCGGCGGAGAACTCAAAGGCTATACCGAACTGTTGCAAGAATCGCGAGATGAAGCCACGCAGCGGATGATTCAGCAGGCCGAGAGTCTAGGCGCCAACGCGATCGTCAATATTCGCTACGCAACCTCGTCGGTTGCGCCGGGTGCGGCTGAACTTTTCGCTTATGGCACCGCGGTGGTGGTCTCAACCCTGTGATGGATTGGCTCACTTTAATCTTCAACCTTGGGATTCCCATCCTGCTGTTGTTGTTGGGCTATTTTATTGGATCCTTGGCCGAGCGAAACCATTTTCGCTCAATCGTTAAACGCGAAAAAGCGCTGATAAACCGTCCCGCTGTAACATTTGATGAAATGGACGACACCCAGTTCCCACCCGATACCTCCATTGCCCGGGCCGAATTGGTCAGCGGCAGCGTGGTGATATCGGTGGATTACTTCAAGCGGTTTCTGGCTGGCCTTCGGGCGATTTTCGGCGGCCGAGTGAGTGCCTACGAAACGCTCGTCGACCGCGCTCGACGCGAAGCGGTACTGCGGATGAAAGAACGTGCCGGCGACGCGGATCGCATCGCCAATCTGCGCATTGAGACATCAACGTTGTCATCCGGCGCAGGCATTGGGTCAGTTGAAGTTCACGCCTATGGCACGGCGCTTTACAATCGCTAGCATCGCTGGCGTATTCCATGCGCTATATTCCCAAAGACGTCGACGCTCAAGTCAACCTTCCTGACCGCCATCCACTGGCTGACCTGGTCTGGCTCGGAGGCGGCCTACTGTTAATTATTGTCGTGGTGTACTTGCTCGGCGGTTTTTTGATCGACCAGTTAGTCCGTTTCATTCCACCGGAATACGACAATCGTATTGGCGCCCAGCTTCCAGATGATTTTCTCATTGAGTTTGGAGAACCGATGGTATCGGGCGAGCAGGTGGAACGTACACACGCCATCTTTGAACAGCTTAAACGGCATCTGCCCAACGACGACCCGCGAGCGTATCGTCTGGTGATCATCGACACGCCCGATATCAATGCACTCGCGATTCCAGGCGGTACGATCGTGGTGTTTAGGGGTCTTTTGGATGCGGCCACTTCGGAAAACGAGGTCGCCATGGTATTGGCTCATGAGTTTGGCCACATATACCACCAACATCACTGGCGCCGACTGGGCCGGCTGGCGCTCCTCACCACTGGCGCGCTGCTAGTCGGATCGAATACCTCCGCATCGAATCAGATTGCGGGCCTATCGACACACGCTTTGTTTCAAGGCAGTAATCGACAACAAGAGGCGGAATCGGACCGCTTCGGCGTCGAGCTTTTGTGTCGATACTACGGGCACGGTGGCGGCGCCAGCGACTTTTTTGAACGGCACATCGACAAGGACACGCTTGCACGGCGCTCGATCAGCCTCTTCCTCACGCACCCACTTTCTCAAGAGCGTGTTGATGCCATACACATTCACCGAGAGAAGATAGGGTGTACGACAAATCCGCTATCGCCCTGGCTCACGCCCTCGGCAACGCCGCTCGACTAAGCAAGATCAATGTCGCATGACCGAGCACCGCATCCGACTCGGACCGTGATGGTCGCCGTGCCAACGTCATCCATCGCACTCTCACTGTCGCCGGTCGACGGCAATCGCCGTTGCGCCCCACCACACGTTCGTTCATTGGCGGCGATATTCGTGTCTAGCTCTATTTTTCAAGCGGCGGCATGCTGCTAACAATCGCCAGCCGAGTGGCCGTATCATTCACTGCCAAACGGGTTACGGTGCCCGGCAAATAAGTACTGAGGTCGGCATGCGCCTGCCAGGATTCATCACCGGGCGACCACGATAAGAGTTTCCCGTCCACCACAGTGAGGGCGCGGCCATCGGGTAACCAAGTCAAATCCTCAACATCGACGGGCATATCGACTAAGAAGGTCAATTCGCTGCCGTTCCAATCCATCAGGCGTGACGGTGCGCCCGGCAAGTGCTGGACGAAACTCAACGTGCCGGTATCGGGTCGACGATGCAACGAGCGACCGCCGTTCACGGTCAACACATAGCGTTCCGTGCTTTGTACAGTCACGACGTCAAGATGCATAAGCGGTTGGTCAACTACAAACAACGCCAACTGATCGTCCGGCAGCCAGGCATGATAGCCAACTCCTGTGACATCTTCGCGGATCGGCACATCCGCCTCGCCCAGAGCATCGTACCGCCACAAGCGTTGCGTGCCATCTCCCTCAACGACTACCGCCGAGAAACCGCTATCGATCGGTGTCGGCGAATATTCTGATAACGATGTTGACGTAACTTGACTGAGGGAACGGTCGCGCGAGTGAAAGCGGTACACATCACTTTGCCGACCATCCAAAATGCTCGCAAACAAAAAATCGTTCGTGCCCGGTACGTAAGCGGGCTGATTGTCATAGCCTGCGCGCTGCGTGACATTGGCCAAAAACCGAGTCGCGATTGCATCGGTGGCAGGATTGATCACAAACACAAATATGTCGGTATCCGGCACCGTCGCCGCAATAGCCTGTTGCGCATCGTCCGTCGACGCCTCGTCAGCTACCGCGTCATGGTCGACCGACTCTGACTGAGGATCGATCTCCGACGTGTCAGGCGGAAGCGCTGACGGCATACAGGCCGTGACCACAGCAAGCGTCGTCAACAGGCACGCCAGGCGAGTGGCAGAAGCCGCTCGGTCAATGACGTTAATAATGGCTAGGGGACGGACCCTCATCAGTATTCTCCACAGGCTGTTCGATGACATCATCATACCCGAATAGCGCAAGATGCGGGTCTGGGGTCGCGACAGACAGGTGACCGTCGGCGCGAGAATATACGAGCTGCCCTCCGTATCCACCGAGGTTGAAAAAGTGTTTTGTCTGGCGCTTTGAGTGAGATACGATTCGCCCAAGGCGCATGGCGTCGTAGCGCGAATCGAGGCGACGGAATATCGTGATTCGAACACTGGCACCTGTTGCGGCACTGCTCTTCAGCGTCGCAATTCTTATCACCGGACAAGGTCTGCAGGGCACGCTGCTGCCTGTCCGCGCAAACCTCGAAGAATTCTCAGCGCTTATGGTCGGCATCATGGGCGCCGCCTATTTCTTGGGCTTTACCTTGGGCTGCGTTCGCGGCATCGACATGATTCGCAAGGTCGGTCATATCCGAGTGTTCGCGGCAATGACAGCGATCGCGTCCGCGACGCCGTTGCTGCATGGCTTGTTCATCCACGATGTCGCCTGGTGTATTTTTCGGTTCCTCAGTGGCTTTTGTTTCGCCGCCTTGTACGTGGTGATCGAAAGCTGGTTGAACGAAATGTCCACCAACGAAAACCGCGGCATGATTTTTTCGGTGTATGTGATTATTCACCTCACCGTGGTGGCACTCGGTCAGCAAATGTTGTTGCTCGCCGACCCCGCGCAAATGCCTTTGTTTGCCGCCATTACGGTGCTCGTTTCGCTGGCGGCCGTACCGGTGGCGTTATCAACTTCGCCCATGCCGCAAATTGTGCCGGAAGGCGTAAAGGTCAACTTCAAAAAGCTCTATGTGATCTCGCCCGCTGGCGTCCTGGGCTGTGTCGCTGCGGGCATCGCGAGCGGCATTTTTTATTCTCTCTCACCGCTTTACACCGCCGCTCAGAGTGACGATCTAACGCTGGCCGCCAGTTTCATGACCGCTGCGGTGCTCGGCGGCGCACTCGGCCAGTGGCCCTTGGGGTATGTCTCTGACCGCATCGACCGGCGTTTTGTGATCGCCTTTTGCGCCGTCGTTTGTTGTGCGCTCAGTGTTGGACTTTGGCTCGTATCCGGCCAACTCTCGACCAATACACTGCTGGTTGTGAATCTGATCTGGGGAGCCATGTCGTTTCCGATTTATTCTATTTCCATTGCCCACGCAAACGACTATGCGCAACCGGACGACTTTGTCATGATCTCCAGCGGTATGTTGCTCGTTTACGGCTTGGGCGCCGTCGTGGGCCCTTTTATTGGCTCCGCTTTTATTGGCATGGCGGGGGTTGGCGGCATGTTTTTGCCCATCGCAATCGCCGATGCGGCGCTCGCGCTGTATATTTTGTATCGCGTCTTCCAACGCGAACAAGCCGACTCGGACGATCAAATTCCATTTACCGAAGCCCTGGCGGCCGTTGTGACCAAGTCGCCGGTTTACGACTACTACGAAGACGAAGAAACGGACGAGCAACAGGCCGAGCCGCAGACGGCGCACGACGAGGATTCCGGAGCGGACTCGGAGACCTTGCCTTAATTCCATGCAACAACGCGCGACAGAAACGCCCATCGATCACCACGGGCGTCTGGCAGGAGTGACTGAACGCCCGTTCGGCCTAACTTAGGTCACGGCGTCGAGACAACACCAGTAGCTGATTGTTGGCTGGCATGACGTCGATTCGCAACAAGCTAAAGCCAGCTTGATCCGCCGTCTGGATCAGCGCCTCACGATGACGAATACCTTGCCAGGGATTGCTCTGACTGAGCGTGAGATCGAAACGGTAGTTACCCTCACTGGTCGCCCGCCCCCCGACGTGGAACGGACCATAGATCACCAACATGGCACCAGGGGACAAGCACCGCCCCGCGTTCACGCAAAGCCGTTTGACATCTTGCCAGGCCATGATGTGGCACGTATTGGCCGTAAAGATGACATCGACTGGCTCCTGGAAATGGTGCAGCGTAGCGGCCTCTAGCGCCACGGGGCGGATCACCTGATCATTGCCGTTGGCAGCCAAAAACGCGTTGATCTGTTCGAGATTGTCAGGAAGATCACTGGTGTACCAAGTGACATTCTGCAGCGCGTTCGTCATGTACACAGCGTGTTGACCGGTGCCGCTTCCAATCTCGAGTACACGCCAGTGTCGCTCGCCGCTCAATAGCGTTCGTAAACTCGCCAATATGGGTTGCTGATTGCGCTCGGCGGCTGGGGAATAGCCGAGTCGTGAGGGAACGCCCGGCACTACGCGCACCACGTTTGACGCGTGCACACACCGCGACGTTCAAGATCGCCGAAGGTCGACGGCCCCGTGCATCGACGGCGTTGCGCGTCACCGAACCGACCGCCCACCGCATTAAGATCGATAGACAGAAATCGGTGGGTCAGGCAGACCAACATCAATCGCGTGAATCGACAATCAGGAAGTGCTCCCGATAGTGTTTCAGCTCATTGATCGAATCGTGAATATCGCTCAGCGCGAGGTGTCGGTTTTCTTTCACAACGCCTTTGGCAATCGCCGGTGCCCAGCGTAACGCCAACTGCTTGAGCGCGCTGACGTCAAGATTGCGATAGTGAAAAAACGCCTCGAGCTCGGGCATTAGACGCGCCATAAACCGACGATCTTGGCAAATCGAATTACCGCACATGGGCGACGCGCCATCATTGACCCACTGGCGCAAGAAGGTCAGCGTCGCGGACTCGGCATCCCGAGTGTCGTGCGAGCTGGCAAGCACGCGGTCGGTAAGACCCGAATCACCGTGATGACGGGTATTCCACTCGTCCATGCTGTCCATGAGGGATCGTGGCTGCCGAATCGCGATTTCGGGTCCTTCAGCCAGTACGTTGAGATCCTGATCGGTGACCACCGTCGCGATCTCAATAATCATGTCGGTAAACGGGTCCAGTCCGGTCATTTCCAGGTCGATCCAGATCAGATTCGTGGACGGATTTGACATGGGGTTATAGTCCTCAATTGCTTGCGCGCCATAGTACCATTGGCTAAGCTCAGGCGCTCAATTTTGCATCTCCGCAGGTTTTCTTATGCACTCGTTCCAAATGGCCTTTTTGATTTTCCTCGCGGTCGGCACCGGTATCCGGCTGTGGCTGTCGTTTCGACAACTTCGCGCCATGCGCGAACGGCGCAATGCCCTCCCGGCGGGCTTCGACAAAGCGTTGTCACTGGAAGAACACCAAAAGGCCTCCGACTACACCGCTGCCGGCACACGCGTCGGTCTTTGGGACATCGTCATCGATACGCTGCTGTTGTTGGGCTGGACACTCGGCGGAGGATTACAGTGGATCGATAATCTCGTTAGCGCGTTCGGCTGGGGCCCGTTAGTCACCGGCGTAGCCAGTATCTTAGCGATACTCTTTGTGATGTCGCTACTTTCGATCCCACTGTCGCTCTATCGAACATTTGGCGTCGAGGCACGCTTCGGCTTTAATAAAATGACAGCCGGCTTGTTCGTGGGAGACATGGTTAAAGGCTGGCTAGTCGCGCTTGTATTGGCCGCTCCGCTGCTCGCAGCGATTCTATGGATCATGGACGCGACGGGGACTTACTGGTGGCTGTACGCATGGATCGTGTGGGTTGCGTTCTCACTGGCCATCACTTGGGCTTATCCGGCCTTTATCGCGCCGCTATTTAACACGTTCTCAAAGCTCTCCGACGAGTCGCTGATTTCGCGGATCGAGGCGTTGCTCGGTCGCTGTGGATTCCAAAGCAAAGGTATTTTTGTCATGGACGGCTCACGACGTTCGACGCATGGTAATGCCTACTTCACCGGTGTTGGCAACAATAAGCGTATTGTGTTCTTCGATACGCTGATCGACAGTCTCGAACCGCTGGAAGTCGAGGCCGTGCTCGCGCACGAGTTGGGTCATTTTCGAAAGAAACACATTCGCTCACGACTCATCTGGGGCTTCGCAACCGGTTTAATTGGATTGGCCATCCTTGGGTTCTTGAAAGACCAAACCTGGTTCTATACGTCACTGGGGGTGACGTCCATGACCAACCATATGGCGCTCATGCTCTTTATGCTCGTAATCCCTGTGTTCACGTTCTTTTTGACCCCCGTTAGCGCCTACTTTTCACGCAAGCACGAATTCGAAGCGGATGAGTATGCGCACGAACAAAGCGATGCCAATGCGCTGATCAGTGCCCTGGGCAAACTCTACAAAGAAAACGCGTCAACGCTTGTACCGGACGAGCTTCACAGTCGCTTTTACGATTCGCACCCACCTGGCCCTGTGCGGGTTGCCTATTTGCAAAAACTACTCAACGCATGACGAATAACGCCTCATGAGCACGGCCACGGCGACAGCGCAGGTCGTCGCCGCGTTTGGTCGTCAGGTTATTATTGAAACTCCCGCACGGGAACGTTTTAGCTGCCGTATGAAAGGCCGTCGGATCCGACCGGTGTGCGGCGACTACGTAACATGGTCACCCTTGGTGGACGACACCGTGGATGGCGTGGTCACCGCCATTAACGAGCGTGACAATGTGCTCATGCGACCAAACCGCCGCGGTCGCGATGAACACGTTGCGGCGAATCTCACCCGACTAATCGTCGTGTTCGCCTCCCAACCCCCTGCGGACCCGTTTCTTGTCGACCGCTATATCGCGGCCGCCGAGCACCTGCAGATCGACTGCGTGCTGGTGCAGAACAAAGTTGAGCTTGCCGACAGCCATCTCGACTGGCTCGACTCGTTTGCACAACTGGGCTACCCGACGATTCGCTGCAGCGCCAAATCCGGCGACGGCATCGAATCCCTCATGGCGCATTGTGAGCACGGCGTGAGCATTCTCGTTGGGCAATCTGGTGTGGGCAAATCGTCACTTTTAAATCGATTAATCCCGGGTAGTGATCAAGAAACGCAAGAAATTTCGACGTCTGGGAAGTTTGGACGCCACACCACATCGGCAAGCTATATGTATCGTTTTGCCGAACCGGCGGAGGGTGGACTCATCGACTCGCCGGGTGTGCGAGACTTTGCTCCGCCAACCCTGCTAGAAGAGCAAGTGGTTAATGGTTATACCGAGATCTTTGCCGCCGCGCGACATTGCCGATTTGCCAATTGTCGCCACGAGCACGAACCCGGGTGCGAGGTTAAAGCGCGAGTGGACCAAGGGATTATTCTTGAGCGCCGTTACACCAGCTATCTTCGTCTGTTGTCGCTCATGCGCGAGCTAAACGCCAGTGCGTCCCCCCACTGAGCATACTCAGGTTTCGACGCGCGCAACGTTACAAGCCCTACCGACGCGAACGCGCTGAATGCACCGGATGGGTTGACGTGACGCGCCATACGGGAATTCGCCACAGACTCGGTACGTCGTCGCGTTTTATTGATTTTCTTCGTCAAAGTGACGCCGGCCGGCCAGCGCATGAGAGAGCGTGCCACCGTCAACAAACTCAAGCTCGCCGCCCATCGGCACACCGTGCGCAATGCGTGTGGCCGAAACATTCATATGCCGCGCCATGTCGGCCAGGTACTGCGCCGTCGTTTCGCCTTCCACCGTCGGGTTGGTTGCCACAATGATCTCGCGCACCTCCCCTTCACGCAAACGTTGTTCGAGCAAATCAAGCCCCAGCTCATCCGGGCCGATGCCATCGAGTGGCGACAAATGCCCCATCAGCACAAAGTACAGGCCGCTGTAGCCTCCCGATTGCTCAATCGCGGCTACGTCGGCCGGCGTTTCAACGATACACAGCGTGGTGGCGTCGCGGCGTGGTGAGGCGCACTGTGCACACAACGGCTGCTCAGTGAACATTCGGCAACGTTCACAATGACCGATCTCCGACGCGCTTTTATCCAGCGTTTGCGCAAGCCGTGTGGCGCCAGCACGATCTCGATGCAGCAGATGGAACGCCATGCGCTGCGCCGACTTGGGCCCAACGCCGGGTAGACAGCGCAGCGCTTCTATGAGCTCCTGAAGTAAGGGCGAATAGGACAATGGATCAGAACGGTAGATTCATGCCGGGGGGCAATCCGGCGGTTAGGCCCGACATTTTTTCCTGCGTGGCCTTTTCAACTTTCTTGGCGCAGTCGTTCATCGCCGCCGCGATGAGATCTTCGAGCATGTCCTTGTCCTCTCCGATTAAGGCGTCATCAATTTTCACCTGCCTGACTTCGTGCTTACAGTTCATTACGACTTGAACCATATCGCCACCCGCCACGCCGATGACCTCTAGCGAGGCCAATTCCTCCTGCGCCTTTTTCATGTCTTCTTGCATTTTTTGGGCTTGCTTCATGAGCTTGCCGAGTCCACCTTTCATCATAGTCGTATTCCTGATTTTGCCTGCCGGCTATTTGCATCCCATATGGCGCGTGTCGCCGATAGCAATGCTAGTTGATCGGTTTAATGGAATCTTCATGCAACGTCGCGTCAAACGTCTCCAGTAAGGTCTGAACGTTTGGATCATTGAGCAATGAGTCGCGGATCGCCAGTCGATTGGCCTGTTCGGCATCACGCTGCTGCTTGGCGGGCGTATCCGCCGTGACGCTACCCAACGCAATGGAAATCGAAAACGCGTCGCCAAGGTGGCCCTGAATCACCGACGTCAGCTTATTGAGCACCTGTGGCGTCAACATGTGCTGATTCGATTCATCCAACACCAGGCTCAATGAGTGTGAGTCGCTGGCGCTCACGACGCAATTCGACGCCAGCTGGCGCGCCGCACCGTGCAAGCCGAACAACTCAAGCGCGGACGACCAGTCCTGAAAATCAACCCGCGCACCGGTGTCAGAGGGAGCGCGCTCAGCCGAGCTGGGAGATGCCGATTGCGTCGCCGTCTTGGTGTTCGTCGCATGTGATGCCCCTTGCGGTGCTGCGGCCACCGTGGATCGAGCGTGAGACTGTGTCTCACTCAACGGTTTTTTTTTACCTTCGCCCTGCGGCGATGCCGGCAAAAACGCGAGCATACGTAGCAACACCATTTCAAAACCACTGCGCATATCCGGCGCCAGCGGTAAATCACGGCGACCCACAATTGCAATTTGATACAACAGTTGCACGTCCTCTTTATCCAGCAGGCCGCATAACTCCGTGACTAAATCGAACATTTCCTGCGAGTCGCGTGGCTTGACCTGTGTCAGATGATAAATGGCGGCACGTTGCAGCAACAGCGACAACTCCTGCAACACTTCGGCATAGTCAGGCGCATATTCGTCCATCGCCGCGACGCGCTCGAGCACCGCCTGACCGTCTCGCCGCGCCAGTAGGCGCGCCAGCTCATAGACCTTATTTCGCTCCACCGTGCCAAGCATGGCACGCACATCCGCTTCATTGACTGCGCCGCCGCCAAACGCCACGGCCTGATCGAGCAAACTCAGCGCATCTCGCATGCTCCCGTCGGCGCCGTGCGCCAACAGAGACAGCGCATCTGACTCGAAGCTAAATGACTCCGCCTCACAAATCGCCTTGAGGCGTTCGACGATTAGCTCTTTCGGTAGACGCTTCAAATTAAACTGCAGACAACGTGACAAGACAGTTGCCGGCAAGCGCTGCGGGTCGGTCGTGGCCAGCAGGAATTTAACGTGTGGAGGGGGTTCCTCGAGCGTTTTTAGCAACGCGTTAAACGAATGGCGAGACAGCATGTGGACCTCATCGATGAGGTAAACCTTATATCGCCCGGCCGTTGGGGCGTACTGCACGTTATCGAGTAGTTCTCGCGTGTCGTCGACTTTCGTTCGGGAGGCAGCGTCCACTTCAATCAGATCGACGAAACGACCTTCGTCGATCTCTAGACAGGCTGAGCATTTACCACACGGCGTGGAACTGACGCCTTGTTCGCAGTTTAGGCATTTCGCCAAAATACGCGCGATGGTCGTTTTCCCGACACCCCGGGTGCCGGTGAATAAAAAGCCATGATGGAGTCGATCGTTATCCAGGGCGTTGATCAACGCGCGAAGTACGTGTTCCTGTCCGGCCATTTCAGCAAAATTGCGTGGGCGCCACTTGCGGGCAAGAACGGTGTAGCTCATAAGTCGACTTTCTTGAAACTAGGCGCAACGGCGGCTCAGCCGCGGCCGTCTACTGTACCACTGATCGCACCGGAAAATCGGAAGAGAAAGCGGCCCACGCCAGTAGTCCCCCGGCACCCGGTGTCACCGCTACCGTTGCTCCCTTCCGGGCCTGGCGGAGTTCACGGCTAGCCGTCGCGGAGGTACCGACGCGAGCCACCGCTGCGCACTGTATCAACCCGCACCGCAACAAACAACCGCAATACCAGCGGCCCAACACACGGAGATCAAGTCGCCTGACCGTCACGCCACACGCCCCGACATCCACAGCACGCCGGCCCAGTCTGTATGGGGGCGACCACCGTAGGAACGCCGATGTGGTACCCGCGCCGCATCGCACAGACAGCGTTAACTACAGCTCGTAACGGTTTATTACTGGAGGGAAATCAGTTGACTTATTGGCGTACCGCGCACCGGTGACGATGCACGGCGTGTTCACATCGCGCCAAGCAGTCTCAAAGCGACACGCCCGCGTGTTCCAACCCTGCCCGGATGGCGTGGCGCGTTGCCTCGGACACCGCGACGATCGGCAGCCGAGATTCCTCCTCACACAGGCCCAGCAGCGATGCGGCGTACTTGGCGCCGGCCGGACTCGGCTCAGTGAACAAGGCAAGGTGCAATGGTACTAACTGATCGTGAATGGCACGCGCGGCAGCGAAATCGCCGCGTTCGCAGGCCGCTTGCATCGCGGCACACTCGGCCGGTAGCACATTCCCGGTGACCGAGATGCACCCTTTTCCACCGACTGCGTTGTACGCCACCGCGGTGATGTCGTCGCCCGATAAATAGGCAAAATCATCTCCGATACGCTGCCGCTCCTCCGACACCCGGCCCAAATTGCCGGTGGCGTCTTTCACGCCAACAACACGATCCAATGCGGCTAATCGAGCCATCGTCTCGCTGCTGACATCCACTACCGCTCGGGGCGGGATGTTGTAGACCACCAGCGGAATGTTGGTTTCGTTATGGAGCATCTCAAAATGACGGTAGATGCCCTCCTGCGAGGGTCGATTGTAGTAACCCACAACCACCAGCGCCCCGTCAGCACCCGCCTCTTCGGCGCAACGAGCGTATTCGATTGATTCAATCGGGTTATTTGAGCCGGCACCCGCGAGCACCCGAACCCGCCCTGCCGCCTGCTCCACGACAACCTCGATAACGCGCTTGTGCTCGGCTTCGCTGAGGGTCGGTGACTCGCCCGTCGTGCCGACCGGCACCAGTCCGTTCGTGCCGTGTTCGATTTGAAAATCAACCATGCGGCGAAGCGCCGGCTCATCGAGTCGCCCATTCGAAAATGGCGTAACCAGCGCAACCAAAGATCCACTAAACATAGAGTCTCGCTTTACCAACAGGATGGGGCGATAGATCGGTTCTGACACGCAGTGCGACTGAGCGCCAATCGGCGGTAACCCCGACGTGCGCGAGGTCCAACTCGAAGTGGCGGAGAGTGAGGGATTCGAACCCTCGATACGGGGTTACCGTATACATGAATTCCAATCATGCGCCTTCGACCACTCGGCCAACTCTCCACTTTGGAACCTGCAGGGGTTTCACCCCAAGGCCGCGCAGAGTACCCCAGGCGCCTCCGAGGCGCAATGTGTCGACACGCGGTTCACGCGACACTCGGGGACGTCAGTTTGCAGGCAACACCTCGACCACGCGCTCACGGCGGATACGCCAACTGTCAAACTCACGCGTCATTTCCAGCAATTTCACCACCGACGCTCGCTCACCATCGGTGCTCACAAAATCTTGAATCAAACGAACCATTTTTCGGCCGGCCGGGAGGTCCTCAACACGCACATCACGAATGCTGATTTGAGCGGTTCCGGTATCTCGCACGAGTTGCTGACGACGGTGCATCCATTCGTCGCGACTCAGTGTTTGATCGGCACTTTGGAAATCGGTCGCGTAGTAGCTCAGGTAGCTCGGCGCGTCACCCGCTCGCCAGCTCGCAATCCAGGCATCCACGGTCTCCTCAACACTCTCACTTCGAAACAACGGCCCGACCTCAACGGGCGCCGCGGTGGTTGGCGGCGTACGCGCCGGAGGTGCGTCAGCGACTTGGCCGGACGGCGGTTCAATCACAATGTCCGGCGGCCCGACGCTGCACGGATTGGAGCGCGCTCGCCGCTCTTCGGCGATTGGCGGAATGCGCTTTTGGCTATCGTCAGGCGGTGCATTGAGGTCGGACGGAACAACCAGTTCCCCCCGCTCGGTGCTCGCCAAATACGGCAAGGGTTTATTACAGGCGTCGTCGGAGCCACAGGCCGCCAGGAATAAACCGCTCAGTGCGCTCACTGCTACGAGCTTGATTCGCATTCTATCTCCCCAAACCAGTGTTTTCGGGTGTTGCCCAACGGTTCGGCTCGCGCCGCGACCGAATCAGCGCGCGTCGCCAAAGGATACGAGCGCCTGCCGCCTCTTCCAGCTCAAATGGTTGAGCCGGATAATAATCGACGCATGATATCGCATTTCGTTCATTGACAGTGCGAAAAATGCCGGTCTAACAGGCCCCGCGGCGGTTGCACGCAACCTGTGACGCGGTACACTCACGGTTTCGCACCATCCCGGACTGTGCTCATGACTCACTTTGTATTGATTTCTGCGGTCGGAGCCGACCGTACCGGCCTGGTACACGACCTTACCGCCACTGTTCTTGACTGCGGCGGCAACATTGTTGAAAGCCGTATGGCCACCCTCGGTACGCAATTTGCGACGTTGATTCTGGTGTCGGGCAACTGGCATACGTTGGCCAAACTCGAATCTGAACTCGAGACGCTCAACCGACAGAGCGAACTGTCCGTTTCGTGCCGTCGCACCGAGAACATGCCGCCCAAACAAAACCTGTTGCCATACTCGGTCGACCTGGTGTCATTGGATGAAACCGGAATAGTGCATGCCGTGTCGGGCTTTTTCGGTTCGCGCAACATTGCCATCGCCGAACTGGCCACGCACTGCCGCGCGGCGCCACACACCGGCGCAAACCTGTTTGAAATGCAAATTATCGTCAACATTCCAAGCACGCTTCACATCGCGCGATTGCGCGATGAGTTCGCGGAGTTTTGTGACGAAATAAATGTCGACGCCATCCTTGAGCCGGTCAAAAACTAAGCCGCCTCAGCCACCGCCACCCAACCAGAGGATACACCGTGCCCCGACCCGTCATTGGTAAGAAAGTGAAGAATTTTAAAGCGTCGGCCACGTCCGATGCGACGATCGAGCTCAACAAATTAAAAGGAAAGAATGTTGTCCTGTATTTTTACCCCAAAGACAGCACGCCAGGATGCACGACCGAAGGGCTCGACTTTCAAGCGAACTCGCTGAAATTCAAACGACGCAATACGGTCGTCTTGGGTGTGTCGCGCGACAGCCTAAAAAGCCACGAGAATTTTCGAACCAAGCAGGGTTTTAAATTTGATCTGATCTCCGACCCAGACGAAACGTTGTGCAAACAGTTCGACGTGATTCAAGAGAAGAACATGTACGGGCGAAAAGTTCTGGGGATCGAGCGCAGCACGTTTTTAATCGACGAAAAAGGCATCCTTCGCAATGAGTGGCGCAAAGTAAAAGTTAAAGGTCATGTCGACGACGTTCTGGAGGCCGTCAAAGCACTGCAATGAGTAAACGCCGTATCTTTGTGCTCGACACCAATGTGTTGATGCACGACCCCGCCGCCATTTTCCGCTTTGACGAGCATGATGTTCATCTGCCCATGATGGTGCTTGAGGAACTGGATCGCGGCAAAAAAGGCATGTCAGAAGCCGCGCGGAACGCGCGTCAAGCGAGCCGCTTTATTGACGAGCTGATACAAAAAGGGGGCGACACGCTCATCGAAGAAGGCGTTCAGCTGCCTGGGCGATTTCACCGTGGCGAGGACAACGAAATCGACGCGGGTCGTCTGATGTTCGATACCGATACCCTCCAGACGCCCTCAGTAGCATTAACCGAGGAAGTGCCGGACAACAGCATTCTCTCTACCGCCATCCATCTCAAGGTCAAGTACTCCGACGCGGACGTCGTACTGGTCTCAAAAGATATCAACCTGCGCATCAAGGCGCGCATTGTGGGTGTCGCCGCCGAGGACTACTACAATGATAAGACGCTCAACGATGTTGACCTGCTCTTTTCTGGCGTGAGCGAGCTGCCCCATGATTTTTGGGACACCCATAGCAAGAACATGGATTCCTGGCTCGAGGAAGGCCGCACGTTTTACAAACTCAGCGGCCCGCTGGTCAGCACATGGGCACCCGGTCAATTCGTCTACTCGGACCAAGCGACCGCCTTCGACGCCACGGTGGTCAGTCTTGACGACGACGGCGCAACGGTCGAGTTAGTGCAGGACTATCGCAGCGAACACAACAACGTGTGGGGCATTCGAGCGCGTAATCGCGAGCAAAACTACGTGCTCAACCTGCTGCTCAACGACGACATCGATTTTGTCACGGTACTCGGCGCAGCAGGCACCGGAAAAACCTTGCTCGCCCTCGCCGCTGGCCTTCAACAAACGCTGGATGATAATCGCTTCAAAGAAATCATCATGACTCGCGTCACGGTACCGTTGGGTGAGGACATCGGTTTTCTGCCTGGCACCGAAGAAGAAAAAATGGAGTCGTGGATGGGCGCGCTGATGGACAATCTGGAGGTGCTCACGCAAAGCGAAGAGAGCGGCTCATGGGGGCGCGGCGCAACGCAAGATTTGGTCCGCAGTCGCATCAAAATTCGGTCGATGAATTTTATGCGAGGTCGCACCTTCTTCGGGCGGTACATTATTGTCGACGAAGCCCAAAACCTCACCGCCAAACAAATGAAAGCGCTCATCACTCGGGCCGGCCCGGGCACCAAGGTGGTGGCGATCGGTAACGTCGCGCAAATCGACACGCCCTACCTAACCGAAACCACGTCCGGACTGACCTACGTCGTGAATCGTTTCAAATCCTGGCCCCATTCGGGTCATATCACCCTGATGCAGGGCGAACGCTCCCGTCTGGCCGATTACGCATCGGATGCCCTTTGAGATCCAAGGCCATGGATGCTGGCTCGCTCACACCACTCGGACACCGTGGATACGCCGGTCTGCCGTCGTGATGAGGGGCCCGCCATGACCGGGAACCTCACCCTGGACAGTCGGTCTGAAAGACTGATGGGCGGGCAGGAGCATAAAATGAAACTTGTTTTATTTCTTATTGTTATGGGATTTACCTCAAGTATCTATGCAAATGTAAACAGCGACCTGCCCGATCTCGGCCTCTCCGCCAGCGCACGCATTTCCAGCACCCAGGAATATCAGCTTGGCCGCGCGATTGTTCGAGATTTACAGCGACGCGGTGCCATTCTTCAGGACCCGGAGCTCACCGCGTATATCCAAGCCATCGGCCATCGCATCGCGATTCACGCACACGAAGGCGACCAGCGCTTCACCTTTTTTGTCGTCGACGATCCAGAAATCAACGCGTTTGCCCTGCCGGGCGGCTTCATCGGCGTCCACACCGGCTTGATCGCGGCCACCCGTAACGAAAATGAACTCGCGGGTGTACTGGCGCACGAAATCGCGCACGTCAGTCAGAAACACATCGCGCGGTTCATCGAATCTCAGGGTCAAAACAGCATGCTCACGACCGCGGCAAGTTTGGCGGCTATTTTGATCGGCGGTTTGGGCGGGGCGGACAGCGCGGCCATCGGCGCAGCTGTGCAGGCTGTCCAGGGCGCCTCCATTCAACAGCGCATCAACTTTACCCGTGACAACGAATACGAAGCGGATCGCGTCGGCGTACAGTTTCTGTATGAAGCGGGCTTTGATCCCGAGGGCATGCCGAGTTTTTTCCAGACCCTTTCACGCCGTAACGGCGTGGCCGGTCAGCAGGTACCCGAATTTCTCCGCACCCACCCGGTAACCCGAAATCGCATCGCGGAAACCCGAAACCGCGCCGAGCAGCTTCCTGAGCGTCGTGTGCCCAGTTCGATGAGCTATGGGCTGGCCAAGGCGCGTTTGAACATTCTATCAAAGCGCAGCGCAACCGTGGCTCTCAGTGACATTGAGGCGCGCATTGAGGGTCATCCCTCCGAAGAACGCGACGACGTCCAGTATGCCTTTGGGCTCGCCCTCATGCGCGCCGGAGAAACCCAACGCGCTGTCGAACTCATCGAACCGCTGTTCAAACGCAACCAAGCCACTGTCGCCTACCATATTCTCTACGGCGAGGCGCTTTTCGCCGACGACCAGGTTGACGAGGCGCTGGTGCGGCTGGGACAGTCGCAGCGCTTATTCCCGCGCAATGTGCCGCTAACAATGAGTCACGCCAGCCTGCTGGTTGACGCCGGCGAATCCGAAGAGGCGCGCACACTGATGCTCGATTTGGTTAATAACGTCGACTACACCACCGAGCAGCTTCGCATCCTGGCGCTGGCAGCAAACGCCGCCGGTTACAACGGCGACGCGCACTACTATATGTCCGAATTTCATGTGCTCAATGGCCAACTCTCGTTGGCGGCCGATCAACTTCGCCTCGCACTCAAATCCCCCGACATTCGCGACTACCAATTCGCTCGTATTGAAACGCGTCTCGAGGAAATCGAAGCCGTCATTGTGAAAAGTCGTCGAAACCAGCGCCGCGCACCCAGGGCTAAACCACAGCCTTTGCGCGACGCGGTTGCGGCCCGATAGTCACCACCTCGCAACGCGCTAAAACCCCTTCACAGGCCGTTCACGCACTCGCCCAGTGGCGACTTGCACTAGTACGAGATTGCCAAACAACACCACATAATACTGGCGCTTACGAGCAAACAGGACTAGAATAGTACCCTTTAGATGATGCGCCGCGTGGCGGCGCGAAGACTGGGTACAGCTGTGCTAAAAATGAGCAAAATGACGGACTATGGCACCGTGGTTTTGGCAACCCTCGCCAATCAACCCGGCGCCGTGTTTAGTGCGGTAGAAGTTGCCGAAGCCACTCGCCTTAACGAGCCGACGGTCAAAAAAATCCTCAAGACACTCGCACGCGCGAATCTAGTCGATTCGTTTCGCGGGCAGCAAGGCGGCTACGCACTGAAAGGCAGCGCGCACGAAATCAGTGCCGCCCGAATCATCGACGCACTTGAAGGGCCCGTCATGCTTACCCAGTGCAGCGCACCGGAATACACCTGTCACATTCAATCTTGCTGCACCGTGGGCCGTAGCTGGCAAATCATCAATCACCAAATCCGCATGGCGCTCGAGGACATCTCGCTGGCGCAGCTACTGCAAGGCGGCCCGTTGGCAATGAACCCTATGCAGTTTGATCTCCCTCTCCCCGCTTCGGCGAACTAATCGGACACCGTAATGGCCAAATCTCAAGACGATATGCACGACTTAGTCGATCGCTCGTACAAGCATGGATTCGTGACGGACATCGCGTCCGAAACGCTTCCACCAGGACTCGACGAGGATGTGATTCGACGTATTTCTGCGATTAAAAACGAGCCCGAGTTTTTGCTCGAATGGCGGCTCAAGGCGTATCGCCGATGGCTGAAGATGGAGCCACCCAACTGGGCGAAACTGAATATCGAGCCGATCGACTACCAAGCGATCTCGTATTATTCGGCGCCCAAATCCGAAAAGGACAAGCCACAAAGTCTCGATGAGGTCGATCCCAAGCTGCTCGAAACGTATGACAAGCTGGGCATTCCGCTGCATGAGCGCGCGCGATTGGCCGGTGTGGCCGTCGATGCCGTGTTCGACAGTGTGTCGGTCGCCACCACCTTTCGCGAGAAATTGCTCGACGCCGGCGTCATCTTTTGTTCTTTTTCTGAAGCGGTCAAAGACTACCCTGAGTTAGTCAAACAGTACTTGGGCTCGGTCGTGTCGCACGCCGATAACTATTTTGCCGCGCTCAATTCGGCCGTGTTCACCGACGGCTCGTTTGTGTATATCCCGGAGGGGGTTCGTTGCCCAATGGAGCTCTCAACGTACTTTCGGATCAACGCAGCGAACACCGGTCAGTTCGAACGCACGCTGATCGTCGCAGACAAAGGCAGTCACGTGAGCTATCTCGAAGGCTGCACCGCGCCTATGCGCGACGAAAATCAGCTGCATGCTGCAGTCGTGGAACTCGTCGCACTCGATGACGCACAAATCAAATACAGCACGGTGCAAAACTGGTACCCCGGCGACGAAAACGGTGTCGGCGGCATTTACAATTTCGTGACCAAACGCGGCGATTGTCGTGGTCCACGCTCAAAAATTTCGTGGACTCAAGTCGAAACCGGCTCCGCCATCACCTGGAAATACCCAAGCTGTATTCTTCGGGGAGACGATTCTCAGGGCGAGTTCTATTCAGTGGCTGTTACCAATAACTGGCAGCAGGCCGATACGGGCACCAAAATGGTTCATATGGGCAAGAACACCCGCAGCACCATCATTTCGAAAGGCATTTCCGCCGGACAGGCACAGAATGCCTATCGCGGCCTGGTCAAAGTGCTGCCCGGCGCCAGTCACGCGCGGAACTATGCGCAGTGCGATTCACTGCTGCTCGGCGATAAGTGTGGCGCCCATACGTTCCCGTATATCGAGGCCGCTAACGCCACAGCTAAAATCGAGCACGAAGCGACGACATCCAAAATTGGCGAGGATCAAATGTTCTATTGCCAGCAGCGTGGTCTGTCAGAAGAAGACGCGGTGAGCTTAATCGTCAATGGGTTTTGCAAAGAAGTATTTAAAGAATTGCCAATGGAATTTGCTGTCGAAGCTCAGGCGCTTCTGACGGTCAGCCTCGAAGGCGCTGTTGGATAGGAATGACTATGCTTAATATTAACAATCTACACGCAAGCGTTGACGACACGCGGATTCTAAAGGGCATCGACCTGAATATTGAGCCTGGCAGCGTGCACGCGATCATGGGTCCAAATGGCTCGGGTAAAAGCACACTCGCCGGTGTGCTCGCCGGCAACCCACGCTACGACGTGACCGATGGCACCGTCGATTTTTTGGGTGACGACCTTAATGACATGAGCACGGAAGATCGCGCTCGCGCCGGTCTGTTCTTGGCCTTCCAATACCCGGTCGAAATCCCTGGGGTCAACAATGCCTATCTGCTAAAAGCAGCGCTCAACGCCAAGCGTGCCTACAACGGCGAGCCCGAACTCGACGCCTTCGAGTTTCTGACCAAGATCAAATCCAGCATGAAAACCATGAACATGAGCGAGGACTTTCTCAAGCGCGATGTAAACGCCGGCTTCTCGGGCGGCGAGAAAAAGCGCAATGAGGTGCTGCAAATGCAAATGCTCGAACCCGCGCTCGCAGTGCTCGATGAAACCGACTCCGGACTCGATATCGACGCGCTCAAAATCGTTGCCGATGGGGTCAACGGACTGCGCGATGAACAACGCTCGTTTCTTGTCATCACGCACTACCAGCGCTTACTCGATTATATTGTGCCAGACTATGTGCATGTGCTGGCCAACGGCCGCATCGTAAAAAGTGGCGATCGAGAGTTGGCGCTCGAACTGGAAAAACGCGGTTACGACTGGATTGTACCGCAGGCTGTTGCGTCATGAGACCCTCCATGGACCTGCTGGCGCAGGCCTTTGCCGACCGTGAACAAGCCAACCTACCCGCTTGGCTTGTCGATGATCAAGCGCACGCCTGGCAACGCGCCTTCGAGCACGGATTACCTTGGCGTCGAGACGAGCACTGGAAATACACGAGTCTCTTTGGGTTAGCGAAGCTGCCGCTGCGCTCGCCAGTTGCCCGCGACGCGGCACTCGAGCGCTCAGTGGAGCACCGAGTATTCGACGCCACGAACAGCCACCTGATCGAGTGGCGTAACGGGCGTCTTATCACGCCAGCACCACTGCCCGAGGGTGTAACGCTGAGCGTAAATGGCGAGCGCCACCCCGCGGATACGCCGATTCGCTATTCGGTCATGCAAGATCTCAATCAAGCGTTCGCCGATTCAGCAGGCGTGCTCTCGATCGCGGACAATACCCGGCTTGATAAACCCATCTATTTAGTGCATTCCTTGGATGGCACCCATACCTTGGCGTCACCCAAACTGCATATCCAGGTCGGTGCGCAGTGCGACCTACACGTGGTGGATCATCTGGGTGGTCATAGTGAATCGGGCGTCACCAACCGGCATCTTTCGTTATCGCTCGACGCCAACTCGCATGTGCAGCACGCGCTTCTGCAACAGCATGACCACAGCGCGAGTTTTATCAATAACACGCAGGTCACGGTTGGACGCGACGCCCACTACGCGGCGCTAACCATTGATTTGGGTGCACAACTTGCCCGTCACGACTTGGGCATTGCGCTCAATGATCACAACGCGCAATGCACGATGCTCGCTGTGTATTTGCCGCATGGTGACCAACATGTGGATCACCATACGGTGGTGCATCACAACACCCCACACACTCACAGCCAACAGCGCTATCACGGGGTGGCCGGCACCAAGGGCCACGGTGTGTTTAATGGCAAGGTGTTGGTGCAAAAGGACGCACAAAAAATCACTGCTGAGCAGAGCAATCAAAACATACTGCTGAGCGAGAAGGCGGCCGTCGACACCAAGCCGGAACTCGAAATTTATGCCGACGACGTCAAATGCTCGCATGGAGCGACGGTCGGTCAGCTCGACCCGACGTCGCTGTTCTATTTACAAAGCCGTGGGTTGAGTAAGCATGACGCTCAACGACTGCTCGTGCAGGGTTTTGTGCGCGACATATATAGCAACGTGCACAACGACACGCTCGCTGCCTGGCTCGACGCGGCAATCCTGTCCAAACTTGACGTCATGGTGGAGGACACGCAATGACTGTACCCGCTACCGCATCCCCAGCGTTCGACATCGACGCGATTCGTTCTGACTTCCCCATTCTCAATCAGTCGGTCCACGGTAAAGATCTCGTGTTTTTGGACAGCGCGGCGTCAGCCCAACGACCGCAACAGGTCATTGACGCGATCAGCCGTTACTATTCGCGTGATCACGCCAATGTGCATCGCGGTGTCCACGCTTTGAGCGAACGCGCCACGGCCGCGTATGAGGGCGCCCGAGAAAAAGTACGGGCCTACATCAATGCGCAGTCAACCGCCGAAATTATTTTTGTTCGGGGCACCACCGAAGCGATCAATCTTGTGGCGCAATCCTACGGGCGGGAGCGACTCGGCCCCGGCGACGAAATCTTGATTACGTGGATGGAACACCATGCCAACATTGTGCCATGGCAAATGGTCTGTAAGCAGACTGGCGCAAAGCTCGTAGTGGCGCCGATCACGGACGCCGGTGAGCTTGACTTGGATGCACTGAAGGGCTTGTTGAACGAACGCACACGCCTCCTCGCAGTGGGGCACATTTCGAATGCCATCGGCACGGTCAACCCGATCAAAGCCATTATCGAGCACGCGCATCAGTTTGATGTTCCGGTGCTGGTTGATGGCGCGCAGTCTATGCCGCACGGCCGGGTTGATGTGCAGGCCCTCGATGCGGATTTTTTCGCCTTCTCAAGTCACAAAATGTTTGGCCCCACGGGTGTCGGCGTACTCTATGGCAAGCAGGCACTACTCGATGCGATGCCACCCTATCAGGGCGGCGGAGACATGATTCTCGCCGTGGATTTCGAAAAGACGCTCTACAATGAGCTGCCCGCCAAGTTTGAAGCCGGTACACCCAACATTGCAGGCGTTGTCGGATTGGGTGCAGCGATTGACTATCTGTCAGCGCTCGACTTCGATGTGATCGCACAGCACGAACAGTCACTGTTGCAGTATGCCCACGAGCAGCTCAGAGACATCCCGGATCTACGCATCATTGGCACTGCGCGCAACAAAGCCAGCGTTGTCTCCTTTGTACTTGACTCGGTCCACGCCCACGACCTGGGTACCATTGTAGACAGTGAGGGAGTGGCCATCCGTACCGGCCACCATTGCGCCATGCCGGTTATGGATTTCTTCAACGTGCCGGCCACGGCACGTGCATCGTTCGCGTTTTACAATCAACATAGCGAAGTCGATGTACTCGCCGGGGCCCTGCGCAAAGCTCAGCGGATGTTTGCATAATGGATTTGCGCGATCTCTATCAACAGATCATTGTCGATCACAACCGCAGCCCGCGTAATTTTCGCAAGATCGATCACCCCACCCACTCCGCTCAAGGGTTCAATCCACTATGCGGCGATAAGTTGACCCTCTACATCACCCTTGATGGCGATGTCATTACCGACATCGCATTTGAAGGCAGCGGCTGCGCGATTTCGGTGGCATCGGCGTCACTGCTCACCGAACGGCTGAAGGGCCGGACCGTCAGTGAGGCGCGCGAGACGTTTGCGCAACTGCACGATGTGTTTACCGCCATCGAGGAGCCAGAGAACCTTGAAGAGCTGGGCAAACTCGGTGCGCTAGCGGGTGTACGGGCGTACCCATCCCGCATAAAATGTGCAAGCCTGAGCTGGCACGCGCTCAATAACGCACTGAACGCTGACGGCACAGCCTCAACCGAATAACGCCACGACGTTCATTAAACCGAGTCCAACTATGTACAGCGCCTCCAGCGAACCGGTCACTCTTCACCGCAATTGCAAAGCAACCCTCATTCCCGAAGGCTATGAGATCGAGCTTCCCCAGGGCAGCATCGGTTACATCACGCAAGCGCTTGGGGGTAGCTTTACTGTGTACGTGGACGGCAGCCTGTTTCGCATCAGCGGCATCGATGCCGATGCGCTGGGCAAAGAACCGGTGGAGCCGCCCACGCTGCCAGATAACTCGACCGATGAAGACGTTGAAGTTCTGATCTGGAGCCAAATCAGAACGTGTTATGACCCCGAGATTCCCATTAACGTGGTCGATTTGGGACTGATTTATACCTGCGACATTGTCAAACACGCGGACAATACTCGACAGGTAAGCATCACCATGACGCTCACCGCACCCGGTTGCGGGATGGGCGATATTCTGGTCGAAGACGTTCGAAGCAAAGTCGCGCTGGTGCCAACCGTCACCGACACTGACGTGGAGCTGGTGTTTGATCCGCCCTGGGATCGCTCCATGATGTCCGAAGAAGCACAGCTTCAAACCGGCATGATGTACTGACCGCAACACGAGCCGCCGTCGCATCGAGCGTTTGACAAGCGCCTGAATTCCCACTAAAACTAGAGCATTCTGACGCGCCAGAGGGCGCCGGACTCATGCGAAAGGACTGCTCGTGAAAGATCTCATACTGGTGCGCCACGCTAAAGCCAGCTGGAACAATCCAGACGTGCCCGACATCGATCGCCAGCTCAACGACACGGGTCGCCGCGAGGTGCCGACCATGGGAGAGCGTTTGGCTGCGCGCGAGATCATGCCCGATATGATTTTGTCGAGCCCCGCTGAACGCGCGCATCACACCGCAACAATGCTGGCGCCGTATATGAAACTGCCATCCGATCGAATCGAAGTCCTCGACGAAATGTACCTCGCTGATACCGATGTATTGTTATCGCTGACCCAATTGTGCGACAACAACGTCGACTGCCTCATGATGGTCGGCCACAATCCAGGCCTTACGCAGTTTGCCAATATGATGACCGAAGTGGCGGTGGATAATATCCCGACATGCGGTATGTATCATATGCGTTTTGATGTAGACGTTTGGCACAATGTGGAACTCAAAACCGGCGATTACGTGGCGTTCGACTTTCCGCGCAATCACTGATTGAGCGCACGACACACAGCCTTGAAATCAAAGGCCATTATTTCGACGCCTTACTCTATATGTTGCTTTTTTCTACTCACCGTTATCGGTAATTACCCTAACCTATAACGCCATTTTTACGTACCAAACTGTGATCTGGATCGTAGGCGCGACGAACGGTTTTTGGCAGGGTGGAACCAGAGTCAGCGTTTGCGTGTCGTACTAGTAATCGATCTATGAACGACGACGGCAAAGTGTAAAGAGACAATCATGATCCCATCAACATATCGACAACCGGCAACAGAAGGACACCATCGAGAGGCAACGTGATACACGGTCCACGCAGTTTTCGTCGCGCACTGTGCTTGCTCTGGCTCGTAGGCAGCGCCCTGCTGCTCACCGCCTGCGCCGAAACTCGGATTAAACCCGCGTCGACTCACTACTCGGTTACCGCCACACCACAGGCCGCCAATCTGGTTGCACATCATGCCCATATTGATTGTCGCTCACCAGACTACGAAACACTCGACGCCATTGTGCGCGTAGCCAGCATCACGACAAATGGCGGCGATGGCAGTGGCGTTGTCGTTGCGCCGAATGTCGTACTCACGGCCGCACACGTTCTCGAAGGCGCGTCCGTTGGGCTTGTCTACATCGGTAATCACTACAAAGAGGCGACCGTACTCGGTCGCGATGCGTATTCGGATCTGGCATTACTGATGGTCGGCACTGAAAATCTGCAACCCATTCAGATCAGCGACCGCGGATTGGTCACCAACGAGTCGGTATGGGCGGTTGGTTTTCCACTGGCGCTCGACCAGTCAACCACGAAGGGACAGTTTTACCGCTACCGAAATGGCGGTCTTTTAACCTCTGCTGGGATCGATGCGGGCTCATCGGGCGGTGGATTGCTGCATTGTGAACGCGGCACCTTTAAGCTAGCCGGCATGATTCGCAGCTACTTGGCGCGTGTGCGACAAGGCGAAGCGGTGGCCATACCGAATCGTTCAATCTCGGTGCCGGCGGACGCGATTGAGGCGTTTATTAACTTACACGGCGTCTCTCACTAGTCGACTCCCGCATTGAGGTCGACCAATGTGCTTGGCCTTCAACTGTCGACGCCCGAATCACATCCCTCAATCCTACGCACGGAGTCAGCCGCATCTTCGCAGTCAGCACTCGACGACGTTCACCGCCAAACCACCGCGCGACGTTTCCTTATACACCGAGTTCATGTCATTGCCGGTTTGACGCATGGTCTCGATCACCTGATCGAGTGTCACCTTGTGCGTACCATCGCCGCGCAATGCCAAGCGCGCTGCATTGATGGCTTTGATCGCGCCCATCGCATTTCGCTCAATACAGGGAATCTGTACCAGCCCCGCGATCGGATCGCAGGTCAAACCTAAATTGTGCTCCATGCCAATCTCGGCCGCGTTTTCGATTTGTTCGTTTGATCCATTAAGCGCGGCCACGAGCCCGCCCGCCGCCATAGAGCAGGCCACGCCGACTTCGCCCTGGCAGCCCATTTCCGCACCTGAAATCGATGCATTCATTTTGTACAGACTGCCAATCACAGCGGCCACAAGCAAAAAGCGAATGATTCCTTCTTCGTCTGCGTCGTCCTCAAATTTCATGTAGTAATGCATCACGGCAGGAATAATGCCCGCCGCGCCGTTGGTCGGCGCCGTCACCACTTTGCCACCCGCTGCGTTTTCCTCGTTAACCGACAGCGCCCAGGCCGTGACCCAGTCCATAAACAGTGTTGGACTTTTATAGTCCGGTGCGGTCAACAGATCATGGGACTTAGGCGCGCGCCGAGTCACTTTAAGCACCCCGGGCAAAATACCCCGCTGTGAGAAACCACGCTCGACGCATCGCTGCATCACCCCCCAAAGCGCGAGAAGCCCCTCGCGAACCGCTTGCTCGTCGGCCAAGTGACGCTCATTGGCCATGGCCATCTCCGCAATCGATACGCTGTGTTCCGCGCAGAAGGCCAAAATATGCGCGGCGCTTTTGTAGGGGTACGGAAAGGTCTGCCCTTGCTCACCAAGCGGCTGATTGACCTCGTCTTTGGTCACAATGAATCCACCGCCCGTCGAGAAGTACTCCTCCTGAAGCAGAACGTGCTCATGGGCATCGAACGCGGTGAAACGCATACCATTGGGATGCTCGGGCAGGTACTGTTCAGTCAGAAACAGAAGATCGAGCTGCTCGTCGAACGCGATCATATGACGCCCGCCTAGATTGAGGGCGCGTTCTTGGCGAATCCGAGCCACTTGCTGCTCACCGACATCCGGATCAAGCGTGCGCGGCTCAACGCCCTCCAAACCCAGCAACACGGCCGTATCCGTGCAATGGCCAACGCCGGTTAACGCCAACGAACCAAATAACTCGGCGGTTACGTGAGCAACCTCATCGAGCTCACCGCGCTGATGTAACTTGCCCACGAACTGCGCCGCGGCGTTCATGGGTCCCATCGTGTGCGAACTCGACGGTCCGACGCCGATCTTAAAAATGTCAAACGCACTGATACTCATGGCAAGCTCCGCCCTCTCGCCTGACTATTGTAGGACTCACTCAGTCTCTCTGCCGACTGCCCCCGACCTGCTTCCGCGTGATTCGGCCCTTTTGACCGTCGATCGTTGACATAAAGGCCGAATGACGTCGTGGCCGCTATTTGCGTTACGTACTGGGACCCAACGACAGGAGACTCGTGTTCCCCCCCACCGCTGCCGTGTTGTTAGTAATGGTCTTCTCGTTAGCGTAGCGATGCAGATAGAACGGGCCACCGGCCTTGGGACCCGTTCCTGACAAGCCGCAGCCGCCGAACGGTTGGACGCCCACCACCGCGCCAATCTGATTGCGGTTGATGTAGACATTGCCCACTTTCACTCGCTTTTGGATAAAACGCGCGGTGCTTTCGATGCGGCTGTGAATACCCAACGTTAAGCCGTAACCCGTCGCGTTGATGTCGGCAATCATCTTCTCGAGCGATTCACTCGAATAGCGAACGACGTGCAAGATAGGCCCGAACACCTCGCGTTCAAGTTGACCGATGGAATCAATTTCTACCGCGATGGGCGCAAAGTAATGCCCGTCCGGCAGGTCTTTAGGCAGTTGGCACTCATGAACGAGTTTGCCCGTGGACAGTAGATGCGCCCGATGTGCATTGAGCATCGCCAGTGCAGCTGGGTCGATGACCGGGCCGCAATCGGTACTGAGTAAACCAGGGTTGCCCACCACCAGTTCATCCATGTAACCCGCCAAGAGTTCCAAGACGCGCGGCGCGATCTCGTCTTGAAGAAACAGCACGCGTAGCGCCGAACAACGTTGACCGGCACTGTTGAACGCCGAGCTCACCACGTCGAGCACGACCTGTTCCGGCAACGCCGAACTGTCCACGAGCATGGCATTGAGCCCGCCGGTCTCGGCCACCAATGTGGCGATTGGGCCATCTTTCGCAGCCAGCGCTCGATTGATCACACGCGCGGTTTCGGTTGAACCGGTAAACGCAACGCCATCAACATCAGCGTGTTCAACGAGTCGAGCACCCACCTCGCCTCCCATGCCAGGCACGAGTTGGAGCACCTCTTTGGGCACACCGGCTTTGTGCAGCAATTCAGTCACGGCGTGTGCGCACAGCGTGCTTTGCTCAGCCGGTTTGGCCACCACCGCATTGCCGGCCGCCAAAGCGGCGGAGACCTGACCGGTAAAGATTGCGATCGGGAAGTTCCAAGGGCTGATGCAGACAAAGGTTCCCCGGCCTTCAAGCGCCAGCGTATTGCTCTCGCCCGTCGGTCCAGGCATCACCATAGGTTCACCGAACTCGTGAGCGGCGCGTTTGCCGTAGTAGTAAAGAAAGTCGATCGCCTCACGCAATTCCGCGTGCGCATCGAAAATTGACTTGCCCGCCTCCCGAATACACACATTGAATAAACGCGCTTCGTTCTGTTGCAATAGCTCGGCCGCCTTGATCAGGATCTCGCCACGCGCGCGACCGCCCAACCGGTTCCATCGCGTTTGGGCAAATTTTGCCGTGGCCATTGCGGTGTCCACATCGGCCTGCGTGGCGGTCTGCCATGTGCCGACCGTATCAGCGAGATTGGCGGGATTGCGTACCGTTATGGTGTCGCCCACGTCAAGCGATTTTCGCTTGTTGAGATTGACGATCAGGGGCGTTGTATGGATAGCGGTCGAGGTGTGCGTAGCAATATCAGAAGACAAAGTTCGAATACGCTGCGCGTCGAACAAATTCAGTCCTTTGGAATTCACACGTTCATCGCCAAACAGGTCGACCGGCAGGCGGATTTGAGGATGCGGTTTGTGCTCAAGCTGTTCGATCTGCTTGACGGGATCTTCGATGATTTTCTCGACCGGCGCATTATCGTCAACGATGCGATTAACAAACGAAGTGTTTGCACCGTTCTCAAGCAGTCGACGGACCAGATAGGGCAATAGATCCTCATGCTCACCCACAGGCGCGTAAACGCGACAGGGGCGGTTGAGCTTATCTTCGCCAATCACTTCGGCATACAGTTCTTCACCCATACCATGCAGTCGCTGAAACTCGAACGGTTTGTCGCCCGCCATTTCAACGATCGACGCGACGGTGTGCGCGTTGTGCGTTGCAAACTGAGGGTAAATCGCTTCCGGCGCGTCGAGCAAAATTCGCGCGCAAGCGAGGTATGAGACATCGGTCGACGCCTTGCGGGTAAACACCGGATAACTTTCCAATCCCAATTCTTGACCGAGTTTGATTTCAGTATCCCAGTACGCGCCTTTTACGAGGCGTACAGACATGCGCCGTCCGGCCTTGCGGCCCTGCTCGACCACCCACCGACAGATTTCAAGGCTGCGCTTCTGATACGCCTGCAAGGCGATGCCATAGCCTTCCCAGTTGGCGCACGCTGGCGAGTGAAACACACGTCCGATGACCTCGAGCGACAGTTCAAGGCGCGCCGCCTCTTCCGCATCAACGCAAAACCCAATATCGTAGTCGCGCGCCTTGACCGCCAGCGCTTCGAGCATTGGCACCATTTCGTGGAGTACACGTTTGCGGTGATGAAGGTCGTAACGCGGATGCAGGGCCGAGAGCTTAACTGAGATTCCCGGCGACTCGAATGTGCTTTTTCCTTTGGACGCCTTGTTCTTGCCGATCTGTTCAATGGCCTTGGCGTAGGCGTCAAAGTAGCGGCGTGCGTCTTTAGCGGTTAGAGCTGCCTCCCCGAGCATATCGAACGAGTAGCGATAGTCGCGATTGTCCTTTTTCAGAGAACGTTTCAACGCATCGTCTATGTTACGGCCCATCACAAACTGCCGGCCCATAATACGCATGGCTTGTCGCATAGCCGTTCGGACGACCGGCTCGCCGGCGCGGGCGACCATCTTTTCCATAAACGACTCAGGGTCGTCGACCGCGTCTTTCTCTGCGCCCAGAATCTGCCCGGTCAGCATCAATCCCCATGTTGACGCATTCACAAACAGCGAGCGGTTGTTGCCCAGATGACCTTTCCAATGCCCGCTTTGCAGCTTGTCTTTGATCAATTTATCGGCGGTGTCACCATCAGGCACACGAAGCAACGCCTCGGCCAAACACATCAAGACAATCCCTTCTTGTGAGGAAAGATCGTATTCCTGCAAAAAGGCATCGAGTCCACCGGCACGTTTGCGGTTGGCTCGGACACTGTGCACCAGCTGTGTGGCCAACGCCTGCACGCGTGCCTGCGCGGGCGCCTCGAGCCGCGCCAGCGCGAGCGCCGCATCCACACATTCGGTTTCGTCGGCCAGATAGAGCTGGTTTATCGCCTCGTTTAAGGGCGTTAGGTCGTTTTCGGTGGCGCTCACCAAAAATTCGATTTGAGTCGACATGAATAAGTCCCTGATTAGTCGCGGTTCACCGCGCAGTAATTGACGGCAATACGATCCTTTTACCGCCCCTGCTGACAAAAGACAACCATAAACAGAAGCTACTTTTTGTCGCGAATAAATCGGATGATTTGACGTCTGGATTTCTTGTCAGGACGGCGTTTTGGACCGGCGGAAAGCGCCGCGCCAATCCGCAGCTGCTCCGCTCGCGCCTCGCGCGCTTCGCGGCTGGCATCGGTCTCCTCGTACCAGGTCTGTGTGATCGATGCCGCAGCGCGTCGCGTGCTCAAAATGCGCACGATCACATCGGTTTGAAGACTATCGCGTCGCACGCTGACGCAATCTCCCGGTTTGACGCCATGGGCCGGTTTTGTGCGCATGCCATTGAGCAGCACCCGGCCGGTTTTAATCGCCTGCGCCGAGAGTGCGCGTGTTTTGTAAAACCGCGCGGCGTGAAGCCACTGGTCGAGTCGTACGCTTTTGGCGTCGGTCAGTTTTTGACTCACAATTGCTCACCTTTTGAGCGCGGCCTGATACACTTCGACGTTACTACAAAGGAGCGATTTGTGACCACCGAATTTTTACAGCGCATGCGCCGCCGAACCGCAGAATTGAAGAAATCGGGACTGTTCAAGGCCGAACGTCTTATCGAGTCACCGCAAAGTGCGCGCATACGGGTGGGCGAACAGGACGTACTGAATTTTTGCGCCAACAACTATCTCGGCCTGGCGAATCATCCCGAGGTCATTGAGGCCGCCAAAAAAGGACTAGACGAACACGGCTTTGGTATGGCCTCAGTGCGCTTTATTTGTGGCACCCAGGCCATTCACAAGGAGCTGGAAGCTCGACTGTCAGCGTTTCTGGGTACCGAGGACACCATTTTGTACCCCTCTTGTTTCGACGCCAATGGCGGCCTGTTCGAAACACTCCTGGGAGAAAAAGACGCGGTGGTGAGCGACAGCCTCAATCATGCGAGCATCATCGACGGCATACGCCTGTGTAAGGCGCGCCGCCTCCGTTATCAAAATAACAATATGGAAGATCTCGAATCAAAGCTCACCGACGCGAGCAGCTCCAACATGCGTCTGATTGCCACCGATGGCGTGTTTTCGATGGACGGGTCGATCGCCAAAATGGACCGCATTTGCGAGTTGGCTGAGTCATCGAATTCATTGGTGATGATGGATGACTGCCACGCTACCGGATTTCTAGGCGCGAACGGAAAAGGCACACATGAGTTTCACCATGTGATGGGAAAGGTCGATTTGATCACGGGCACACTCGGCAAGGCACTGGGCGGTGCAGCGGGCGGCTACACCAGCGGCCGCAAGGAGTTGATCGGTTGGCTCAGACAGCGGTCTCGTCCGTATCTGTTTTCGAACACGGTCGCGCCACCGCTGGTCACCGCCGCGCTCAAAGTACTCGATCTGCTGGAACAAAGCGATGATTTGCGTCAGAAGTTACACGAAAACTCGCGTTACTTTCGCGACGGCATGGAAAAAGCCGGGTTCACATTGCTGCCCGGTGAACACCCCATTATTCCGGTCATGCTCGGCGACGCTGCGCTGGCGTCAGACATGGCCGACAAATTGCTCGAGCGCGGTATTTACGTCATCGGTTTCTCCTATCCAGTGGTTCCGGAAGGACAAGCGCGCATTCGCACACAGATGTCGGCCGCACACGAGACGGAACATCTCGACGCCGCCATTGCCGCATTCACCGAAGTGGGTCACGAGCTCGGCGTACTCGGCGATTAAGCCCGCCGTCACACCCGTTGCTCAAGGGAGATCGTTGTGAAAGCACTGGTTAAAGCCAAAGCCGAACCCGGCATCTGGATGGAGGACATCCCTATGCCCGGCGTCGGGCCCAACGACGTGTTGATCAAAATTCGTAAAACCGCCATTTGCGGCACGGATATGCACATCTTCAACTGGGACGAATGGGCACAGAAGACGATTCCCGTACCGATGGCAGTCGGCCATGAATACGCCGGCGAGATCGTCGACATGGGATCGGAGGTGCGTGGCTTTACCCTCGGCGATCGAGTGTCGGGCGAAGGGCACTTGACCTGCGGGTTTTGTCGCAACTGCAAGGCAGGCCGTCGACATCTATGTCGCGCGACCGAAGGCGTTGGGGTCAATCGACCCGGCAGTTTCGCTGAATTCCTGAGCATTCCCGCCTCCAATGCGTTTTTGCTGCCGGACAGCATCACCGACGACATCGCGTCGCTTCTCGATCCCCTTGGCAACGCGGTGCACACCGCCCTGTCCTTCGATCTTGTCGGCGAAGACGTCCTCATCACCGGAGCGGGCCCGATCGGTATCATGGCTGTCGCCATTGCGCGTCACGTCGGCGCACGGCACGTGGTGATCACTGACGTCAACGACTATCGATTGCAGCTCGCACGACAGATGGGCGCGACGCGTGCGATCAATGTGTTACAGGACTCCGTGGCCGATGTGATGAATGATCTGGGCATGACAGAAGGCTTCGATGTCGGCATGGAGATGTCTGGCAACGGCGATGCACTGCGCACCGTGATCGAAATGCTGCACCACGGCGGCGCGCTGGCGCTGCTCGGCATCCCACCGGACAACACCGCGATCGACTGGAATCAGGTGATCTTCAAGGGATTGGTAATAAAAGGTGTCTACGGTCGTGAGATGTTTGAAACCTGGTATAAAATGACGAGCATGCTGCAAAGCGGGCTGGATGTGGGAGAGATCGTTACCCACCATTTGCCCATCGATGACTTTGCTCGAGGATTCGACATCATGAATTCCGGCGAATCGGGCAAAGTGATACTGAATTGGTCGTAACACCGCTACCGAGGTACTAACATGAAACGCGCCCTGCTCTCCGTCACCTTGATTATCATGGCCCTGACCGGTTGTGCGTCCAACCCGGTCACCGGCAAGAACCAACTTAAGCTCATCAGTAGCGCCCAAGAGCGCGCCATCGGCGAGCAGCAGTACGGCCCATCTCGCCAAATGCAAGGTGGCGACTACGTCATTGAACCGGAACTGACGGCGTATATCCAAGAAGTGGGCAACCGGGTAGCGCGCGCAAGCAACGTACCGCTGCCCTATGAATTTACGATTCTCAACAACTCGGTACCAAACGCCTGGGCGATGCCAGGCGGCAAGATCGCGATCAATCGCGGGCTGCTCACCGAGATGAATAGTGAGGCCGAATTAGCCGCCGTGCTCGCTCACGAAGTCGTGCATTCCGCTGCCAGCCACGGAGCCAGTGCGATGACTCGTGGCATGCTGCTGCAAACGGGACTCATCGCACTCCAAATTTCTCAGCAGGACAATGATTACGGTCAGTATGTCGTGGGTGCCGCGTCGCTCGGTGTGCAATTATTATCGAGTAAGCACAGCCGAGCCAAAGAACTGGAATCCGATCTCTACGGCATGCGCTTTATGTCCGATGCCGGATACAATCCCGCCGCAGCGGTTGATTTGCAACAAACCTTCGTTAACCTTTCTAAAGGCTCGGGACGACGCGATGACTTTCTGTCCGGCTTGTTCGCGTCACACCCACCCTCGCAACATCGAGCCGATGCAAACCGGCAAACACTCGCCACGCTACCGGAGGGCGGAGAGTACGGGCGAGAGCGGTATCAGCGCATGATCGCGGGTCTGAAACGCAATGCCCCGGCTTATAAAGCACATGACGACGCGGTCAAATTGATGCGCGAAGGCAATTTTACGCAGGCCGCTCAACTCGCCCAGCAGGCCATCAACCTCGAGCCGCGTGAATCCAAGTTCTACGGCCTTCTCGGTGACACCTATCGCGCGCGCGGCGAACACGCCACCGCCGTGCAGTATTACAACACCGCTCTTGAGCGAAACAGCAATTTTTTCCAGCCGCACCTCACCCGAGGACTGGCAAACCTGCAGCTTGGCAGCTGGCAGGTTGCCGAAAAGGATCTGCAGCGCAGTATACAACTCTTGCCAACGGCCACGGCGTATCATCAGCTCGGCCTCATCGCGTTGCAAACCGGCCGTAATCAAGAAGCGGTTAGCTATCTCGAGCAAGCGGCGACCTCCAATTCCGACGTTGGGCGCGAAGCGGGAGCGACACTGGCGAGACTACAGCTTGAAAGCAATCCTGGACGTTATATTCAGGGGCGACTGGGACTCGATCAGCGCGGTTACCTCATGGTGCAGCTACAAAATTCCGCCCCTCTTGCCGTTCGGGACGTGCAAATCGCAATTGTCGTGCTGAATGCACAAGGCCAGATTGTGCAGCGAGAACCATTGTCGGTTCGCGATACGCTCCCGGCCCAACAGGTTCGCAACCTCAGCACACGCCTCGGTCCGATCAATGATCAGAATCAGCTTCGTTCTATGCGCGTTGTGGTTGAATCCGCACAAATCGCTCAATAGCGTGGGTTGGCTGCCGTGACGGATCGCTCCGCATAACGAGACCACGTTGCGCCCAGCATTCATCAGTCTTTGTGCGATGCTGACGTGTTCGTGTCTGGTCACGCTCATGGCCGTGTTCCTGGGGCACCAGTCGCGCACGCTCGGCGTGGCGCTTCTTGTTCAGGCGGTCTTTACACCGCTTGTGGTGGTGGTGGCTGTCTTTTACACGCTGCGCACTCGGCAGATTGCCGGCGAGTCTTCACTGCGGCGCCTCTACCGGGAGCACGTCGACGGCTGGATGTGGTTTGTATTTTGGTCAATCAACTCGCTCGTGATCGCCGGCGAACTCTCGTTTGCCATCGTCCACTGGGCGTCAGACCAACAACCACCTTGGTTGGAACACGCGCCTCTTTGGTGTGCGGCGGCCTGTACAATCGCGGTACTCGCCGCGTTTATCCTTGGAAAAGCCGAATCCTCCCAATGACGGGGTTCACCGAATGGGCTCACACACCCCTCGCCCGAACATCGGTACGTCACGTTCGGGAAGATGCCGCGCGCTCGTGAACGTCACGCGATCCACAGCGCACTGCGCGCACGGGTCAATGTCGGCCACGCCACAAGGGTGGCCTTACACTGAGCTTAGACGTGCTGATCGATCAAAATGGGATTGTCGTCGGGATCCATCACTAAGAAACTAGCTGGCCCCGTGGTCGTCGTATCGGCTTCATTGACAATCTCGACACCGTGTTCTTTTAGCGCTTGCTGAATGTCGCGGACATCCATAAAGTCATCCATTTTTGACGTGTCTGAATTCCAGCCGGGATTAAACGTCAACATATTCTTCTCAAACATGCCCTGAAACAGACCAATCGTATGACTGCCATTTTGCAAGATTAGCCACCCTTGCTCGGCATCCCCGCCAAACACCGAAAATCCCAGCTTCTCGTAAAACGCCTTTGATGCTGAAATATCCTTCACCGCCAAGCTAATTGAAAACGCACCAAGCTCCATCGCAATTCCCCTTATTCCAGTGTGGCCCGACAGTGTAACAAACGGACGACCCGAAGGCCGGGTCGGCCATCGCATCCACTTAGGCGCTGGGATCGGAGGTGTCGAACCGGGTCGGTGCATCCGTTGCTCGCACCCAGTCACCGTTAACGACCAGGCAGTCGCGACCTCGGTTTTTCGCCATATACAGCGCTTCGTCAGCAAGCCGAATAAGCGCTTCGCGACTGCCCACGCTGCCACCGTCAGACGTGGCAAACCCAGCACTCACCGTTAACACCGTTCCCGGTCGCGCAGGATGCGGCCGCTTTAGCTCGCGTACGCTTGACTGCAACCGACGACAAATTCGACGCATCATCATGGTATTGGAATCGGATAACAGAACCACAAATTCCTCACCACCATAGCGAGCCACAAAATCGTTGCTACGCAGTTTGCTAGACAAAGCCTGGGCTACCGCCTTGAGACATTCATCTCCAGCTTGGTGGCCGGCGATATCGTTATAGTCTTTAAAGAAATCGATATCGATCATCATTAATCCGAGCGTTGAGCTTTGCGCAATGGAACGCTGCCACTCCTCTTCAAATCGCTCTCTGAAGTGACGTCGGTTTGCCACTTGCGTCAGCACATCGGTACGAGAAATCCTCTCTACCGCGCCCAACGCCTCTTGCAGCGCCTCGGTTCGTTCATTCACCAACTCTTCGAGACGTCGCTGTCGATGCCGATATCGTCGTAACGCCAACAGGTAAATCAAACCAGTGAGCATCATCAGCGCGAATATTGCCCCAACCCGCGCAATGTACGTTTGGTACCACAGTGGCTCGACGAAAAGTACAACCGACTGATTCTGGGCGTCCTTCATTTCAAACGGTTGACCCTCTCGAGCGACCGCCACTTCAAACGTGCTCAGCCTCGGTGGCAACGACGTAAAAAACGCCGTTCGGCGCTTGCCTGCGTCTAGCCAACGATCCTCTCCATTGTTTAGCCGATAGCGAAATTGCAACGATTCGGCGTCGTGAAGGCGCGGTACCGTGTAGTCGATTTGCACCGTCTGTGTATTGGCCGGAATACGGTAGACGCCATCACCCTGAATCTTTATGCCATCCGCCTCAATACTCTCGATAACGATGTCGAGTGGTTCACTCATCGTTGGTAAGTGTCGAGGATCGACCACGGCAAGACCACGCGCGGTTGCAAACCAAACACGACCGTCACGCGTGCGGGTACTCGCCGATTTAAAACCGCCCGGCACACGTACCGAGCGAAGCCCGTCATTTTCGGAATACACGCTCGAGATCACTCTATCAGTGCGCCCCGCCGCCACATCCTCAAGCTCATCTTTATTCACTCGCACGATTCCACGACGGCCACCCAGCCATAAATAGCCTTCGTAATCCTCAACAATGGTCATGATCGAATCGATGCCGAGCTCATGATGGCGTTCAAACACAAACAACTCACTACCGGACAAACGCGCCAGCCCGCCACTGCGGTGGCCAAGCCACGTGACACCTGCGCGATCCACATAAGTGGTTGCAACGACATCAGTAACCAAACCATCGCGGCGATCAAACGTGTCGATGACCTGCAGATCGTTCAGTGATAAGCGCGTCAGGCCGCTGTCGCTGGCGATAAGCAGGCGTTGCATACGGTCCTCAGCCAGATGACGAACTAAATCCGACAGCAATCCATGTTCGGTTGATAGCGTGTGAGTAAAGGCACCTTGATGCCATCGCGCTAAGCCGCTGGACGTTCCGATCCACATTGCGCCGGTGCTATCGCGATGAAAAGCGGTTACTTGGTTATCGGGCAGTCCCGAGGTGTTGTCGATTACGTCGCCCAACTGACCATTCTTCATGCGCACAAACCCGCCTCCGAACGTCCCCACCCACACGGAGTCATCCGAATCGAGATACAGCGCCGATACACTGGACGAGGGCAAGCCATCCTCTGTGCCAAAGCGCGTCACAGAGTCAGACGACACATGGAACAGACCGGTCCCCTCTGTGCCGACCCACACGCTGTTGGCGTCAGCAGATGGTTCGACCACAAACGACCCATCCGCCACGCCTTCTTGAGCACCCCAGGGCATAAACGCCCCTTCGCGATAATGATGTAGGCCCGCCGACGTAGCCACCCACAGACCACCATAACGGTCTTCGGTCAGACCAAAGATATGCGTGATTTTGTGTTCCGGGTTATCAAGCCGCTGGACCTCCGGCTTCATGCGCCAAAGCCCACCTCCACCATTCATGCCCACCCATAGATTCTCATGACGATCGCGAAGCGCGCTCAACGGCGCGAGCTTCTCAGGTAGCGCACCCGTGTCGAGTCGCACCAATCCCTCGGGGGTGACGCGGTAGTAGCTACCATCGTACGCACCCACCAATACGTTATAAACGGGGTCGCTACGAACGAGAAAAATCTGCTGACTGGTGAGCCCGTTTTCCGGGCCGTACGTTTTGAACTGCACGCCGTCGAAAGAGCTCAGACCGCCGTCGATCGCCCCCATCCACACGCGTCCTTGCGCGTCTTCAGCTATTCGAAAGATGCGTCCGCCAGCAACGCCGTCTTTCTTATCCCAACAGTCAATCAGATCGTCGCGGAGCCGACACACGCCAATGGCGGTTCCTGCCCATACGTCTCCATTCGAGGTGACCGTTACGGAATACACCACATCGCTGAGCAGACCGTCGTTCTTGTCGATACGACTGGGTATGTCGTCAACCAGTCGAATCAGCCCACCGCCATACGTGGACGCCCAAATCTCTCCGCTCGGGCCCTGCGCCACGGATCGAACATCGTCGGCACGAAACGCCGCATGCGTGTTGCTATTGAATACTTTGAACTTGATGCCGTCAAAGCGGACCAAGCCACCTTCTGTACCGATCCAAAGATAGCCATCCTGGTCTTCGAATACATCCCACACTGACTCGGCGGGCAAACCGTCAGCACGGCTCCAAGACGAGTGAATAAATTGGGACGGCTGCCGGGAACCATCGAGAGCGGAAACGTCGATCGCCGAGATCCAAAACGCGAATACGATTGCGGTGGCTGCACGGATGCTGGCCACGCGGACACATTTTCTGCTCGACTGATACTCGCCAACTCGCAACACGGAACCCTAAATATAGACCTTACGCCCTGTAAGCGACCGGTTCGACGCAATCTTTAGCGTTTGGCTGAATCACAAAGACCGCCCGTGCGCTACGTGGAGGGCGAACGGGAATTTGTGCTCGGAGCATCTAAAGAACGTTCCTCTATTACCGACATATTAATTAGGTGCGAAGAAAAGGATGACGTGATGAAAGGTATGGTCTTTACAATGCTCAGTGAAATGATTGAAGAGCGCTTCGGCTATGAAACCTGGGACGAGCTGATTGAGCAAACAGAACCCGATTCGGAGGGTATATATGTGGCTTCTGCGGTCTATCCTCACGAGGAGCTGATCGCCTACGTCGGCGCAATATCTGAGAAAACCAGTCTTTCACCGACGAAGATTGTGTTCAATTTTGGCCATTACATGTTGGGGCGATTCGCTGATATTCACCCAGAATACTTCCACAATCACACGCTCAAATCGTTCATTCAATCGGTTCATGATGTGATTCACGTCGAGGTCAAGAAACTGCATCCCGATGCTGTCCTGCCACATTTTGACTATGTCGATGAATCGGCCGATACGCTCACCGTTCTGTATCGCTCGCCTCGACAGCTCTGCGCCTTGGCCGAAGGGCTGATCAGCGGCGCCTCCGAACACTTTGGAACCCCCGTGCAGTTTCACCATCCGGTATGCATGCACGACGGCGCCGATCACTGCCGGATTGAGCTCACGTTCAAGTAGCCGATGAGCACACCGTCGGACTCGACATCGCGCATGGAACGCGCGCTGAAGCGCGAGCGACTCGCGCGCAAACGTGCTGAAGAACTTCTCGAGAATCGTTCGCGCGAACTCTACGATTCAAAGAAAGCACTGGAAGCCTCCTACGCCGCGACTGTCGAAGTGTTTGCTAGTTTGATCGGGGGGAAGAGCCGACGCTCGCCCAGCGATCTGCGTGCTATCGCCCGCGATGCCCGAAGCCTGGGACGAATTTTAAATCTCGACGCCGAACGTATTCGCGTTCTGTATTTGTCAGCGCTTCTGTGCGATATGGGGAAACTCGCGCTGCCTGACTCGCTGCTTGAACGCCCTGTGTCGTCTTTCAACCTTCACGAACGCGAGCATTTTCATAGTCACCCCAAACTGGCGTTTGATGCCCTGATTGCCCTTAAGCCCCTAGAGCATGTTGCCGCAGTGATCAAAGACCACTGTGAGCTTTACGATGGCCAGGGCTATCCCAATAAGCGGACATGGGACGAAATTACGATTGAATCGAAGATTCTCTGTGTGATCAAAGATTTTGATGCCCTCAAACGCGGCCTGCTCGTCGATGAATCGTTGACGGAGCTCGAAGCCATCGAATTCTTACTGAGCCATCGCGACAAGCGCTACGAGCGCTCGCTAGTGGACGAATTTGTGGCGATGATTCGGGCAAACAACCAGGGCACGCGCTCGCACGATGAGCTTCGCCTTGCGGCGCGGAGCCTCCGGCCGGGCATGACTCTATCGCGTGACTTGACGAACACACAAGGCGTGTTGATCCTACCCGCAGAGTATGTGTTAGACGAAGCGGTTATTGAAAAACTACGGGCAATGTCGGATACACGGGACAGAAGTCTATTCCCGTACGTGACGCGGTCGGCGTCGGATGAGGACACATTGCCCAGATTGCAATCAGCGATCAACCGTTAGCGCCGTTCCTATTTCACGCGCCATTTTTTTGGTGACGGAAATCCGGGTCCAAGCGCAGTGCGAATAGCAAACGCTACGATACCTGGCGAATGGGGGCTACGTTACTTCGATCCGGTGATTGCGGCGATGATCCACACTCTTCGCTATTCCATGAGCGGCGTTCCGGCGCATAGCTGCGGGCCTCCATTGCGTTCACCACTTGCTCACGAAATTCTCGCTTGAATCGTTCAGGCCCAAACTCGGCGGCGTGTGCGCTGATGTCGGCCGCCGAGAAAGCAGAATAATGGTTCTCGAACGCCTGGACGGCTTCAATCAACGAATCGGCTTCCTGCCGGCCAAAGAAGATGCCCGTTGGGGATGCCGTGTCTTGACCCGACACATCGAGCCCTTTCACTGTTTCCAGCGCGCCGCCAGAGCCAAAGGCCACGACCGGTGTGCCGCATGCCTGCGCTTCAACCGGCAGAATACCAAAGTCCTCCTCGGACGGGAAAATCAGTGCTTTGGCTTTTGACAAATAGTCGTTCATAACCTCTGGTGGTTGAAACCCAACGAACTCAATATTGGGTCCGGCCTTCGTCGCGAGCTTGGCCATATCAGGGCCATCACCAACCATAATCAACTTTTTATCGGGCATTTGTGTAAACGCCTCAACCGCCAGATCGAGTCGCTTGAACGGTACAAAACGACCCGCCGCGACGTAAAACGCCTGCTTGTCTTCGTTGAGCTTAAATAGCTCTGTCTCCACGGGTGGAAATACCAGTGCCGAGGATCGACGATAAAACTTATTGATGCGTGCCTGCACGAAACGTGAATTGGCCACAAAGTGATCCACGGTGTTGGATGATCGTACGTCCCAATTACGAATACGATGTAGCACCCGTCGCGCAAACCAAGAGAGTGGTCCTCTTTCGAGATTCGACTCGCGCAGATACTCGTGATAGTGATCCCAGGCATAACGCATCGGCGAATGACAGTAACTCACATGAACCTGGTTCGGCCCGGTTAACACGCCTTTGGCGACGCAATACGTGCTGCTAATCACCAGGTCATACTCACTCAAATCGAATTGTTCAATCGCAAACGGCAGCAAGAAAAGCAGCTTGCGATAGATCCGGTCGATAAATGGAATCGATTGTAAGAAGCTGGTTTTCGGTTTCTTTCCGCGAAGAAAACCACGCTGGTCCTCAGGCACATGGTCGATCAAACTAAACACGTCGGCATCAGGATAGCAGTCGATGATGTGTTCCAGCACGCGCTCTGCACCGCCATATACCACACACCAGTCGTGGACAATGGCCACTTTTTTACCGCTCGTCTTCGTTTTGGCCACGCTCACGTCCTCGTTCAATTCGGGTTTCTTCATCAGTTGGACAGTCGCCCCCGGCTGGCTTACATCTTTGTCGACCAAGGACCGCCGCACGCGGCGCCGGATGCGTTGAAAGAATGTTTGTTTTTGCATCACCGCGGCGTTCTCCAAGACCGACAACCCCTCTTCGGGTAATCCGGTCCGTTCCTCGTTGTTGCTTCTCACACGCCCCAGTGCCGTTGGGTCGCTCACCTTAGAAAATTCACCATTCAGTGAAAACACACCATACGGGGCGATAACCGCGTCCTTGAGTCGCGTATTGGCACCGACATAGGTGTTTGGTAATACCGACACATTCCGCAGATGACTGTTTGGACCAATCACGACACCATTGCCCAGTACGCACCGCTCTTCCAATGTGACCTTTGCGCCGATCTGACAGTGTTTGCCGATTAACGAGTCGCGCCCGACCGCGGCATCTAACGAGATCGAACTATCCCAGTCCACCGTGACGCGGTTCTCCACCTCACTCCCGGGCAAAGTAAGCGACTCAATCCCGCCGGTAACCGCTTCGAGATTGACCTCATGATAGGCCTGCACGGACTCAAGCGGACGCCGGCACTGATAGCCAGCCATAGCTCCCAAATTGGCGCGACGTGCAGAGCCCGATTCCAGCGACCAATAAATCGCTGTATTATCCCGCTCAGAAGGATCACCCTTTATAAATGTAGGACGCTCTTCGAAAATAGACGGATCGAAAACATGCAGGTGGTCGGCGGAGAGATACAGACACTCGCCGTGTTCCATCAAAGTCTGCGTGCAAAGATCAGCGCCGTGAATGTCAGAATAGCGAACTTTAATGCCCCACTCGGCACCATCGCCTAATCTCGACCGAACCGGCCATTGCCGTGCAGAGCCGGCCACGCGAACGTGGCGAAATCCTGCCGATACCAATTGCTCAATGGTATGAACAATTAACGATTTACCGCCAATCGGCACAAGCGCCAGATGCGTGGAAGGCCACGCGGGTGCTAATGGCGATGGCTCATCGCTAAAGCCAATCACAACGATTGGTGGACGATCCTGGGACCTGATCATCAATAGGCTCCTTTGCCCGAAAGCACGGCCGGCACGGTTTTAAAAATAATCGATAGATCTTTTACAACAGACTTTGCCGACAAATAGCGCACGTCCAGTTCCACTTGTTGGCGAAACGGAATATCCGACCGACCGCTGATTTGCCAGATACAGGTGAGGCCCGGCTTGGTTTGAAGCCGTTTACGCGCCTGCGCGTCGTACTGCGCCACTTCCTCTGGAAGCGCCGGCCGCGGACCGACCAACGACATGTCGCCGATCACCACGTTGAGCAACTGAGGAAGTTCATCGATAGACAGTCGGCGGATAATCTTGCCGAATCGAGTAATGCGAGGATCTGCTTTGGCTTTAAAGAGCACGCCGTCACTACTGTCGTTTTGATCTAACAGCGCTTCGCGTTCCGCGTCGGCCGTGACGCCCATCGAGCGAAATTTGTAGATCGTAAAAGGCTTACCGCGTTTACCCACACGAATTTGTGTGTAGAACACCGGCCCCGGTGATTCAAGCTTGATGATCAACGCCGTGATCAGCAGCAGCGGCGACAGCAATAACATTCCGATGATTGCGCCACCCAAATCCAGAACGCGCTTGAGAAATGGCTTCGACGCCAGAACGCCCAACCAAAACAACAGCGCTAGGTAGGCGGCGATCTTCTTCCGCGGACTGCGTGCCTGGATGCGACGCGCAAACTCGTCCGGAGTCAGTAAACGGACATCACGATCGGAGGGAGTTATCGCGCGCATAAGAAACGATCCTTATATTTCATTTTTTTCAATATAAGGTGATACTAGCGCTGTTTCGGTTGTTTTAGCGTGATTATCTTCACATTATGATACTAATGATACCTAATTATGAAACCATATCATTATTGTTAAGCGCGCGAGATTACGCCGTTTCGCCGTTCAGGCTCTGAAGTTTTGCTTCGAGCGCTTTGGCTGTGCGAGCGGTTAGCTGCAGAAGATCATTGATTTCGTTTTGGGTCGGAAGCTCGCCCTCAAACCCCTGTCTTTCGGCCGCTTCACAACGACGCGCCAATTCATTGGCACCAATGCTGCGACTGGATCCCTTAAGCCCGTGACATACCTGGGCGAATACCTGAACATCCTTTTCGGCAAACGATTGACTGAGACTTTGTTGTCGAGCCGGCAGCTCACGCAAATACACTGGAATAACCTTGCGCAGTAGTTCGTCGGTCGCGTGTCCGAGCCGACTCTGCAATTCGCTAAAGTCCAAATCAAGCGGCGTCATGTTCTCAGCATCCATGGTCGTGCGTGCTTTCACCTTATTGTCATAGGCCCGCGACAACACTGCCGCCAAGGCGCCCATGTCAACGGGTTTGCTAATATAGTCGTCCATGCCGACTGCGACGAACTTTTCTCGATCACCATCGATCGCACTGGCGGTAACAGCCACAATGAAGGGTTGATGTTCAGATTGACGATTTCGGATCAAACGCGTGGCCTCCAATCCGTCCATCACAGGCATACGAATATCCATTAAAATCAGGTCGTAGTCGCGTGCATGCAACGCACGGAGTGCTTCTTCGCCGTTGGCGACGGCGTCCGCGCGATAACCAAGCTGCTCAAGTTGGGCATGCTGAACCATGCGGTTAACTTCATAATCGTCCGCCAACAGAATCGATAGCGGCTTCTTATACGAGTCCTCGGCATGACGCGCAATCATGTGCTCATTCATCCTCCCAGAAAGCAACCACGCACCGGTTTCAGATGTGGACGGGAACACGGTGGACGAGGAACCTTGGACCGCTTCGTCGTCGGTCGTTTCTGGAATTCTACAAGGGATGGTGAAACCAAACGTAGAACCTTTGCCAAGCTCACTTTCAGCGTGCACGTCGCCGCCCATCAGCTCGCACAACCGTTTACAAATGGTCAGTCCCAGCCCCGTTCCTCCCGCGGCAACACCCTCCGCAAACTGAGTAAACGGCTGAAACAACTGCTCCATATCGTCCGGCGCAATACCAATACCTTCGTCACTGATGGTAATTGATAGCAACTGGTTCTCGCCTCGGGGAGCAAATTCAATCAGTTCTGCGGGCGGACTAATTGTGTCGTCTTGGATCAGTTCTGCCGTAAGTGTGATACGCCCACGGTGCGAATACTTGACGGCATTGCTCAATAAATTGAGCACCAGTTGTTGGACTCGCCCACCATCCAAAACCAACTCACAATGGGTGCCAAGATTCTTATCGTATTTGAATGTAATGTTCTTTTTCGACGCATCGAGCATCACCAGCGAAATCGTCTGCTCGAGAATGTTTTCGATCAAGACAGGTGCGTATTCTAGCTCCAACTTGTCTGCATCGATTTTAGATAAATCAAGAATGTCGTTAATTATTCGCAACAACATTTCGCCGCTAGATCGAACCGTCCGCAAGTGGTTCTCCTGTTCGGGCGATGTCGTCGAATCCAACAAAATACCGGTCAACCCGATCACGGCATTGAGCGGCGTGCGCATTTCATGACTCATTCGAGCAAGAAACTGCGTTTTCAACTCCGAAAGCTCAAGCGCTGAATCACGCGATTCCCTCAGTCGATTCTCAGCTTCTCGCCGAAGCACGACTTCGCGCTGCATTTGCTCGATGGCGGTTTCCAATGCCTGCGTGCGTTGATGCACCTGCATTTCAAGATCTGTCTGGGCGGCCTTGAGGGATTCGTTTGAGTGATACAGTGCCGCACTCTTTTTTTCGAGAATCGCCTCAGCCTGCTTACGGGCCGAACGCTCCCGTGAAAACCGTTTTTCCCAGACGTTTGACTCGTTCATGCCGCTTTCCTCACCTTCATCACAATCCGCCGGCCGTCCTCATCGCGTTCGAGCACATCGATCGATAGGGGCTGGTCGAACACATCACCTGCAAAACCTGTCAGCGCCAACGCCAGTTCAGCCAGTGGTCGTTTCGAACGATAGGTAATGAGCAATTCGCTTTCCTCATTCAAAGACCCCGTAATTTCAGGGGGCTGCGCTTTGGGATAGAGCTTTCGAACGTCGGCATGGATTATGTTGCCCACGGAGAGCAAGAATTCGTAAACGTCGTTGCTCGCCGCAAAATACAGACCGTGTTTGTCTACAAAATAGTCCATGAGATGTCGCGCAAAATCATGGATGATAGTGTTAATACTCGTCGATTCCACCTCGTGAATGGCCACCGCCAGCGCGAGTAACTCATCATGCGCGTAGTTCCCAACCGCCGTATACGAACCGTTGGTACTTAACGAATCGCGCGCGTGCTCAACGATGACATCCACGGTATCCAGACCATATTTCTCCTCAACAAACTCGAGGAACTCAACAAAGATCGTGCCGATCACTTAACCGTTTCCACCACGTCGTCTGTCAGCGCATCGGTCAGCCGCCTCAGATCGTCAATGCCAATCGGCTTTGAGAAAACCGGAATCGATCGCGGCACGCCACCTCGCGCTGCGAGTTGCTCTTCATCCAGCCCCGTCACAACGGCAACTGTCGCGGCGCCGCCAAGACCTTTCTCCTCGAGACTCCGCAACATGCTGATCCCATCCATGCCGGGCATATCAACATCCACCAACATCAGCTTCGGTTCGACGCGCCCTAACGCGACGAGCCCTTCATATCCGTTTTCGGCCAGAATCAGCTGAGCTTGAGGTAAAAGTATGTTCAGGAGCGCGGTGTAGTAGCTCTGCATCGTGACGTCGTCTTCCACGATCAGTATGCGAATCGGCTCGCCATCGTCGGTGGGCAGTTGCCCGGCGCGCTGCTGCAGCACTCTTTCCACCGACGAACGCAGGACTCGACGGTGGCCACCCGGTGTCTTCCAGGCCTCTAATTCACCCTTCTCCACCCACAGTTGCACCGTTCGTACCGACACACCCAATTGCTGTGCGGCCTCGCGCGTTCCAATCACCTGACTGTCATCCATCTCTCTTCCTCAGATTTCATTTCTTTCAAAATAAGCCTACCCGATGTCGGGTTTGAGCCCCGTGCTCAGTTTCACATTTTTGGTATTAATCATTTTTAACAGAGTTATTTTAACAATAAGCGTCATTTTGTGTTCGTTTTTATCATTTTTGCGGATTTGATCACGGAAAACAAGCGAGCGGCTATCAATAATGACCATATTGATACGCACTGAGGAAAACGAATGCCCCAACCACCCGTTCAGTCCAGAGCACCTCTCATTTTGCTCACGAGCACCCTCATTCTTGTTGGTCAAATGCCATCCGGCGCTCACGGAACACCCATTGCGGACGCTAACCATAATGAACCGACCACCCGACAAATCGGGCGAGTGGGCAACGATCTGGTGGTTGATTCATCGGCGTCCCCGGCGATTGAGCGATGAAAGCGCGGTTTACGCGACGCGTCACCCGCTCCAGGACGAGTACTCGGAATGCGCCCAGTCGACCAACCCTTACTAAGTCAAATGAAATGCCAACTCTCATGAATCAGCCATCCGCCACTCAATTCACGCGCACTCTCGCCATGTTCCGACTGATCGCCGGTTTGGTGTGCCTAGTGATAGGGACCTCCGCGCTCGCCTCACCCGGTGAGAAATTCAGCACGCTACGTTCTGCGCCAACGCACACGGATCTACCGATCGGTCAAGAAACCAACACACTATCGATGGGCAGCAACCGATCGTTCCCGACCTATCCACAACTTCGACTCGATAAACGTGACATACGTACGCCACAAGCGACGCCGCCAAAACCAGCCGCGCCGCCCTCCTTTGTGCTACAGGCGCAACCGGCCCCCAAGCCAGCACCCAAGCCGGTAGACAGCGACGCGATGCTCAGTAACTTTCAAATCATGGCACGCCAAACGATCGGCACCGTGTTGCCCATTTACGGCCGTGATTTATTTTCAAAGAACAAACGGGAATTCGATCCGATCGATCAAGTCAACGTGCCGGCGGACTACGTCTTAGGCCCCGGTGACGAACTCTATTTGCGTGCCTGGGGATCGGTGGACATCGATTATCACGCAATAATCGATCGCGCCGGCACCATTTCCATTCCCAAAGTCGGTGAGATTCCTTTGTCGGGCGTGCGCTTCGGCGACGTTCGTCAACATATCAGAGGTGTCATATCGCGCAGTTTTCACGGCTTTGAACTCAGCGTCAGCATGGGTCAGTTGCGTTCGATTCGAGTCTACGTAACCGGTTTCGCGGCCGCCCCTGGCACGTATACACTCAATGCACTGTCCACGCCGGTTAACGCCTTGTTCTATGCCGGAGGTCCTGCCATCGCGGGCGATCTTCGCCACATTGAAATTCAGCGTGCTGGACAACGGGTGGCGAAGGTCGATTTGTACGCCTTTCTACAGCGCGGCGTACACGATAGTTCCTTTCGACTCATGCCCGAAGATGTCATTCATGTTCCGTCGGTGCACGCAGAAGCCGCTATCGCGGGTGCGGTTCATCGACCCGGCATCTATCGAATGCGGCGCAGTGAAACACTGAAAGATCTCATCGACTTTGCCGGCGGGTTAGGTACCGCAGCCGCCACGCACCGTGTGGTTATCGAACGGATCGGCGTTAATCGAGAGCGATTAGTCGAAGAGTTCACGCTTGATCAATTAGGCAAGAATGTCGATATCCGAAATGGTGACATTGTTCTGATTCAGCCCATTTCACCGCAGTTCGAAAACGCCATAACACTACGAGGCCATGTGGCTCAGCCATTGCGTCATAAGTGGAAATCCGGCCTTCGTATCGCCGACTTATTGCCGACTACTGAAGCCCTCGTGTCACCGAGCTATTGGATCACAAAGTATTCGAACAACACGGTCGTACGACTATTAAAAAACGGGCCCAAAGTTAAGATCGACAAGGACTTTCCAGACATCAACTGGGAATACGCTGTCATTGAACGTATCGATCCCGACTCCCTGTCGACACAACTGGTACCGTTTCACTTGCACAAAGCCATTAACATGCGCGATCCGGAGCACAATCTTGAATTACAGCCAGGTGATCAAATCACCGTCTTCGCCCTAAGAGACTTTCGAACCCGAAAGGCGCAGCGAGCGCACTTTGTGAAAGTGGAAGGCGAAGTGGAGCGTGCCGGATTCTATGAGGTGAGCCCAGACGAAACTCTTGAGGACGTCGTGGCGCGTGCCGGAGGACTCACGCGACACGCCTATTTGTTTGGTATTGAACTCAAGCGAGAGTCAGTTAGACGGCAGCAGAAGCTGCGGATTGGTGAGTCGATCGATCAACTTGAACAGGAATACCAGCGTCATCTAATTGATCGATCTCGTAATGTGTTGACCGGTGATATGACGCTTGCCATCAATCCAGAGGCGCACGCCATCGATCGACTAATCTCTCGATTGCGCGAAGCGGAACCCTCCGGTCGCATCGTGATGGAGCTCAGCGCCGACATTCGCACCACGCATCAGTTACCGACATTGAAACTGAACGACGGAGATCAGATTTTTGTGCCGCCAATTCCTGCCACAATTGAAGTGGTTGGCGCTGTGTATCGTCAGGGGTCTTTTATCTACAACCACACCGCACCACGCGATTACATCGCCAATGCGGGTCTACTACCCACGGCCGACAAACGGCGAATATATGTGGTGCGACCCGATGGTTCATTCTCGCTGGCGGATCGGCGCTTTCGCATCAAGCCCGGCGACACCATTATCGTGCCGGAAAAAGTCGATCGGCAACGAATGGTCCGTCGTGTAAAAGACTGGACGCAGGTACTGTATCAATTTGGGCTTGGTGCGGCCGGTTTGAATCTGCTTGAGGTATTTTAACTTGAGCGAGCAAATCCAAACCGCGGAGAATCGCGATCAGGCGAGTCACAGTGCTTTACCGCTGTTGCTCATATTGGCGCGCCGACTCAAATTCTTAATCTTCGTACCGTTAGCCGCCGGAATCCTGGCCATTATTTACAGCAAGTCTGTTGATCCAATCTTCACGGCCACCGCTCGCATCCTGCCCCCTCAGTACAATGAGAACACGGTCTTGGGCATGCAAAATCAGCCCGGCGGTGAAAGTCAACTCGGAAACAGCGCACTCACGCTGAAAAACCCAACCGATCTCTTTGTGGGTATTCTGACCAGCCGCACCATCGTTGATGCCGTCATTGAGCGTCATGCGTTGCTCGACTATTTTGATGAGGAAGAAATCGGAGAGGTCCGCCGCACATTGAGCGGCGCCACCGTAATTCGAGCCGCCAAGAATGGCATCGTGTCCATTGCCGTTGAGGACACCGATCCGGAAATGGCGGCGGTGCTCGCCAACGCCTATGTTGAAGAGTTTTATGCCTTCTCGCGAGCGCTAGCCCGGCAGCAAGCCCAGCAACGTTCGTCATTCTACGACACGGCACTCGACTCAGCATGGACCAAACTCTACAACGCGGATCGTGAGCTTGCTGAAACCGAAAAGGAAACCGGTTTTACTCGATTAAACGGACAGCAAGGCGCCATTGTCCAGTCGGTGGCGGAGCTCCAGGGCCAGATCGCCAGCCGCGAGATTCAGCTGGAAACCATGAGCAGCTACGCGACGGCAACCAATCCAGACGTGCGCTTGCTACGTCGGGAGTTGAGCAACCTCAAACGCGAACTCGCCGAGCACCAAAATCGGCAGCAAAACGACGCGATTACTCCGCTGGTCGGATTGGGTAGCGCTCCAGAGGCGATGTTGGTTCATGCGCAAGGAAAACGTCAGGTCGAGTACTGGGAGCAGATTGTCATGCTTTTGGGTCGCTTCAGCGAGCTGGGTAAGATCGACGAAACACGCGACATGTCGCTATTTCAGGTGCTCGACCATGCGATCCCGCCTCACGATAAGTCGGCACCGAGAACCGCCGTTAACGCTATTTTGGCCACGCTGGGCACCGGATTTGTGTGTTTGATGTGGGTGTTGGTCAGCGACTATATCCGCCAGCGCCGCGATGCCTCGGTCGCTTTTGATGCTCAGTGGCAAGAGTTGTTGGCGCAACTCATCCCTTTTCGTAAGCGATCAGCCTCATGAGCGTGGCCGGCAATGCCGATCAACCGGCACACATCAAGCGATCGTCTCTGGCGTCAAACATTACGGCGCTGTATGCGCTGCAAGCCGCCAACTACCTGATTCCGCTTCTCACGCTACCGTATCTGATTCGTGTCTTGGGTGCACATCACTACGGCATTATGGCGATGGCGTATGCCACCGTCTTTTTTCTCGTACTGTTTATCGACGCGGGATACAACACGCGTGCAGTGCGCCTTCTTTCGCGTGAAGACCTGACCCATCGTGACATCAGCACACTTTTTGCAACCAACGTGTGGCTTAAAGTTATCCAAACGCTGATCGCTTTCGGGCTGCTTGTTGCAGCTGTTGCTTACGTACCCGCTGTTCGCGAGCACGCCAATGTATATCTCGTCACGTTTGGCATTGTCCTTGGCTCATTGTTGTTTCCGACCTGGTTGTTTCAGGGGCTCCAAATTATGCACTACACGACAGTGTGCAGTGTTGGCGGACGGGTACTGGCGACGGCGGGTATCTTTCTATTGGTAAAGAGTCCGTCCGACTTAGTCATAGCGGCGGCCTTGCAATCCTCTGCGACATTGTTATCTGGACTGCTCTCACTACCCATCGTGTTTAAGAAACTGGGATTGTCTCTCTGGCTCCCGCTCTCTACGCTTGGAAAGTCGTTGCGCTCAACCGTCCGCAACGGCTTCAGTCTCTGCTTTTCTGAGTATTTGGTGAACGCCACCAACAACGCAGGTGTCTTTATTTTGGGTCTGTTCGCCAACGAAACGGCCGTGGGTATCTTCGCGGCCGTATCGAAGATCGCTCAAGCCGTTGCAAACGCGTTTCAACCTCTACTTCGTGCGGTATTTCCGATCATCGCCAATTTGAGTGCGACGGACCCTGCCTCCGCGACGGCTAAGAGCAAAACCTGGACATTACGCATCATCTCCAGCGCTGCCGTCATGGCGACCGGCCTGATCGTGCTGTCATCGTTCGTACTCGTCTTATTGTTCGGTCCCGAATGGCACAGCCATGGTCGTGCGCTACAAGGCCTCGCGATTTGGGTCTTTCTATTTGTGTGTGCCAGCGCCGTAGGACAGTTCAGTCTGCTGGCGAGAGGCCATCAGTCCGTCTACGCATACTGTCTGCTCGCGGGCGGTCTTATTCAGGTCGCGCTGTGTGTCTACGGCGCGTTTCAGTGGGGTGTAATCGGCGTCGTCGCGGCGCTCATCGCATCGGAATTTTGCCGACTCGTCGCCTTTCTTTATGCCAAACATCGGGTCGTGAACGGAATACAGCATGAAAATACTTAACATCTCGTCTCTTTATCCGCCTAATGTCGTCGGCGGTGCCGAAGTGGGCTTACGCACCATTTCAGAAGCGATGTCGCAATTTGGACATGAACTGCACGTCGTCACGTTGCAGCCGGAAGGCGTCGATCCGGTGATCGGCCGAGAGCGACGCGGCTCGGTGCAGGTTACTGAAGTACCGCTTGCCAATCTCTATTGGCCATTCAAGGCGGCTGACCTGCGGCCAAACTCCATCACCCGTATTCTGTGGCATGGGATCGACACGGCCAATCACATTATGGCCAAGCGCGTTCAGGCCATCGTCAATGAGATCGATCCAGATATCGTTCTGACCCGTAATATTCAAGGCTTCTCAACGGCAGTGATACCGGCAATCAAGCGTACGGGCAAACCGCTGGTTCACGTTCTCCATGACTACTCACTCATATGCCCTCGCACCACCATGTTTCGCAACGGTAAAGCGTGCGGCATGCTGTCCGAGCGGTGCTTTGGGTGTCGGGCGCTTACCGCACCGCGACGGTCCCACCTGACAGCCGTCGACGGTGTCATTGGTGTGAGTAAAGCGGTGCTAGACGCCCATCTCCAACACGGGCTGTTCACCGGCATTCGCAACCGCGTTATCTATAACGCGCTGAAGCCGAATATCAAGCCGATTAAATCACTGACAGATCGACGTCGACCCGCACGTTTTACGTTCGGGTTCATGGGACGCGTGGAGCAATCGAAAGGCGTTGAAACGCTGCTCAAGGCGTTCAGCGCGCTTGAACGACACGGCATACACGCCGACCTACATTTTGCCGGTCGCGGCGAACCCGAGTACCTCGAAATGCTCAAGCTTAAGTGGCCTCAGAGGAATATTCGTTATTTAGGCTATGTCGAAGCCAATTCTTTCTTAGAGGACATCGACTGTTTAGTCTTTCCTACCGAATCGGTTGAAGCACTCGGCAATAGCGTGTTCGAAGCGTTTTCGAAAGGAATACCGGTGATCGGTTCTAATACGGGCGGCATCGTTGAATCACTGACTCATGACAAGACCGGGTTCGTCTTTACGCCCGGAAACGAGAATGAGTTAGCCGGTTTCATGTATTCACTTCTGATGGAACCCGATCGATACGAATCGATGAGTCAGGCTGCTCTGTACAAGTCTCGTGAGTATAAACCCGAGTCCCGCGCAAGTGAGTATCTGGATTTTCTCGATCAAGTCACGTCGGCAAAACACTACAACGCCGCATGAATGCGCTGCCGGACATTTCGTGGCGAGAACGGTTTATCTTGCTTACCGCACTGGCGTTTGTTGCCATGAGTATTCTTGCCGGACCAATGCGCATGTATTTATCAATGGCCGGCCTATCCCCTTTAATCTATGTGCCCAACCTCATGCTCCTGATGGCGATTGCCTGGCAAATCGCGGATCAGGCGTATCGAGGTATCACGCCGCTTCAGTTGATTGGCGTATTAATTCCCGTCTACCTGATCATCGTCGGTTTTCAATTTGGCGGCGTTATTCAAACCGCGATGGGCGTCTATGTTCTTCTTCCATTTTGGTTTGGACTAGCCTGCTGCCCTGTGCTCTTTAAAAACTGGGATCGTGTCGCTCGTTTCATCCCTGTGCTCTACATCGTTGCGACCAGTGGTGTACTGATTAACTACGTGGTTACGTATCCATGGGAGGGATTCGGTTACAACGTCGGCAATCTCGATGTGGAAGGCTCCCGACAGTGGTACGCCTCCGGCGGCGTTAAGCGCCTAGCTGGCCTGTCCAGGGCCTCGTTTGACGCGGCTGTGCACATCATTTTATTCGGTATTCTCTTTGCGCTAACAATCCGTAACCCCCTGCTGCGCATGACGGTCTGGGTTCTGACCTTTGTTGCTGCCGTCCCCACAAACAGCAAAGGCATGCTACTGGTCGTCGTCGTACTGACCCCCGTTATTTTGTTACGTGAAAAACTGCCGCGTTCGTTTATGACCTTTCAGCTTGCGTTTTTCGCAGCCCTGGCCATGCTACTCCCCCTGTCGACGCTTCTGTTTGAATTTCACTCGCAATTTAGTAATCCGACGCTGGCCAACGCGACGTATTCGTTTTACGACCGCTTAAACGATATGTGGCCGCGGGCGTGGTTACTGCTACACGAGGAAGGCCATTGGCTGATGGGACGCGGAATCGGCGGTATTGGCACCTCCCAGACGTACTTTGAACCCAGTTTGTTTAATGCCGGTGACAATCTATTTATGTACTGGTTTGTTGTGCTGGGCTGGTCTGGGCTGTTGGGCTTTCTATTGATTCTTCTGCGTAGTTTGCGATTAAAGCCCAACGAAAGCCCCGCACAAATGCGCATCTACTGCCTATTTATGGCGCTCATGGTTTACGGCAGCATGACCAATATTGTGGAAAACAGTGTTTTTGCCCTGGTCTGCGGCTTGCTCGTACGCTGGCTTTGCTCATCGCCCACGACGGTCGTCGCGTCGCGCTCCGACCAGTGGATTCCACCTTCAATCGCATCGGGGAGACTCGCGCATCATGCAGGATAATCCTAACCTTTCGACACGAGTCGTGTGGATAAATGCCCGTTTCCTCGGGCGCACGCTGACCGGCGTAGAACGCGTTGCGACCGAACTTCTCGCCGCCGCGTCGAGGCATATACTGGATTCACACGGCACGTTTACGCGGCGCGGGGTACGGTATGCGCTACGCCTCATCGCGCCGACCGCCTACGACGGCGACTCCCCTTGGTCGAACATACCACTGGAGACGGGTGGTCGCTTCAAGGGACACCTGTGGGAGCAGATCGACCTACCTCGATTGACCCGCCAGGGACTGCTGATCAGTCTGTGTAATACCGGACCTGTGCTGAAGCGGAATCACCTTGTATACCTTCACGATGCCCAGCCATTTGCTATCCCTAAGAATTTCTCTTTGGGCTTTCGATCTTGGTACCGAGTGATGTTCTATCTGCTGGTCAGACGTGCGCGGCATATTTTCGTGAACTCAGACTTTACGCAGAATGAACTCGCTCGATACGTCGATCTCGATCTGAATAAAGTCACCCGCCTCTATTTGGCGGCCGATCTGGATACACCGTCGGACAACGCGGACTGTCTTGCGGATATGAACGTACCAAGTAAACCGTTCGTTTTGGCCGTGAGCAGCGCAAACCCCAACAAGAATTTTGCGGGCGTATTGAAGGCACTTGATCATCTGGGTTCAGACAGCCCGCCCGTTGTGTTCGTGGGCGCACGACACCACGATCACTTTTCAGGTACCGAAATTGACTGGGGCAAAACTACCCATCTTGGCTATGTCACCGATCAACAGCTCAATGCGCTTTACCGCCGCGCGTTGTGCTTGGTGTTCCCCTCGTTTTACGAGGGGTTTGGACTGCCTCCTCTTGAGGCGATAACAGCCGGCTGTCCGGTTATTGTCTCCAAAACCAGCTCCCTGCCGGAGATATCAGCCGACGCGGCGTTGTACTGCGACCCGAATGACCCTACGACGATCGCCGATTGCGTTCATCAATTGGCCAGCAACGACGAGCTCAGAGCCGCTCAGATCCAAAAAGGTCTCGCTCGCAGTGCGCTCTTTTCGTGGAGAGCAAGCGCTAACACACTGATCGAGACCATCGCGCGAACCGATAGCGACTATCGCGCTGGTGTTCGATCGCCTCTACCCGAGTCGATCCGCATTCCATCAGACTGACTCACTCTCACCACGACTCGGATGCCGACCGTGCGATCAGCGGACACCAACGAGCGGAACCGTCGATCGATCATCCGTCCCCGACTCATCCAAAAAAACCCGCGTCGCAACCGGCTCAGCGCGAAGAAACGCGCTGAGCCGGTCGGATGTGATGACCCGACGATCAATTGGTGGTTAATACTAAACCGAAATCATTCGGCGTACCGGAAGGCTCCTGAGGCCCTCGCGCAATGACATTCACTACGTCACCGCCCGCAAGCGGAACACCCTCAGCATTAATCGCAACCATGCCGCCGGCTTCGACCCGAACATCATAATCCCCCGGCGCAACGGAAACGTAGTCAGTGATCACACCCACTTCGAAATTCTCAAGCAGTGGCGTCACGGTGCCGCCCTCAATATCGGCGACCGATGTTTCGCCCGCCACGGTCACGTAGACATTGACCGTGCCCGCCGCTGGCGCCGCATGGATGACTTTGACGCGCGCTTCTGTCGCAACACTTCGATTATTGTCCTCAGTGACCAATAAATTGAACGCCGGAGTGCTAGCCACACGCCCAAAGGCCACGACCGTAAATTCAGATCCCGCTGTGAGTGCCAGGGTGTCGGATTGAAACACACTATCGCCGATCGTGTCGGAATCGGGGGCGACATCAAACACGTAGTCGCCCGCCGGAACTTGAGCGTAGGCATCCGCAGCCGGGAAGGCATCGGTGTAGGCAAACGTTGCAATCAGTTCGACCGGGTCTGCACCCAACGCGGCACTCGTTGCAAAGACCTCAACCGGGCCACCAGCGGCATTGGTGGCGTCCGGCGATGCGTGCACCACCTTTGCCGACACGGTGGTGGCCGAATCCAGCAGCACCAGCGCTGCGTCGTCGGTGCTCACTAACAACTTGATGGGCGATGCGGCATTCTCCGCCTCGTTGGTGCTTGCAATCGCCGCGATAAACAGTCGTTGACCGGCAAACGGCGTGAGATCCACAGTGCCTGAATCGTACACAACGCCGCCCGAAACAACCGCACGAATGCGTACGTCACCCGCCGTTAACGCACCAGCATCGGCGCTTTCCTGAAACGCGAGTGTGGTCAGGGGCATCATGCCGGTGATATCGGTGGTTGGGTCGGTCACAAACAGATCGACAGCCGGCGCCGCTGGCGCCGCGTGCAATACCGCAATGGATACTTGATCCGCTGCTGGGTCACTGGCGCTCTCATCCACGACCAGCGGTGCAATAGTCGCCACATCACCCGCCGCGACGATGGTCGTGCGTCCATCTTCAGGTAAATTAAAGGCGTTTACGGTGATCACGGTCGTCGTCGTATCACCCGGCAAAATACCGTCAACGGTAATATCGTAGTCACCCGCTTCCACGTCCGCAAAACCGGAGCTTTGGCCAAAATCGAGCGCGGCAATTGCCTCTGTCCCGCTCAGTGACACGTTGACCGCTGGGGCATCCGGCGACGCGTGAATAACGCGTACTTTGCTCATTGCCGCAGGTTGCACAATGATCTCCGGCGTGACCGGATCATCATCACTGTCACTGCACGCAAAAGCGAATGAAAGAAGGGATAGAAACGCGAGGCGTTTTGAAACAACAAGAAAGTGTGATGGCAACATGAGTTACGCTCCTCATTTTTAGGAGCGATGAGAGTAGAAACTCAAAAGTGAAACACCAGTGACTGTGTAGTGATACACAGGTGAAAGCATAAACGAATGGTGATAAATGAGCGTGCGCGTGAATTCTGAGTTAATTCAAAGTGAGGTTAAAGTGAATCACGCCTCCAGACTGTGGCACATAGAACGCAGTAGCGGCCGACTTAAGCGATCGCGCAGAAGACGGTGCGCAAATTCTCTCACCCGTTTTATCATCGATTTAGTCGGTTGCGATCGATTAACCACACACTCAGGAAAACCGTCCTACAACTCTTCGGCTATTTCGGCTTGAAGTGCTTCCAATTGATCGAGCACTCTCAGGAATTTCTCTCCGAATGGTGTCACGCTGTACTCCACGCGCGGCGGCAGCTCATTGAATTGTTGTTTTCGCAATATGCCGAACTGAATATTTTTTCTGAGGCACTCGTTCAGCACTTTGGTCGTCAAGCCCTCCACCTGTCGCACCATCTGCCCCGGCCGGTTAATGCCGCTTGCAAGCAGTTGATAGACAGTGAGCGACCACTTGCAACCGTAAATCGTCTCGAGCATACGCGCACTTCTTGCCGGCGCACTCTTTCGCGTCATAGTTTTTTCACTGGATTTCATAAAGATAGACCAAAAAGTACCTATAGCACCATTTTGTGCTTACTTTTTAATAACTTAAGACTACATTAGATTACCGGCTCACACCAACGTAAACGGAGCTCTGTGATGAGTCAATCCCCTCTCGCTTTTATTCTCGGTGGCACCAGCGGCATGGGCCACGCCACGGCCAAGCAACTCAATGAACTCGGCATCGACACGCTGATTTTGGGTAACCGCGTCGATAAGTTGGATCGAGTGCGTCATGAACTGACTACCCACGCCGCTGTCGAGACGCTTCAGGCCGATCTTTACAACACGGAGGATGTTAGTCGCGTTATCGCCGCGATCAACCACCTGGATCGGCCAATTCGCTACTTCGTTAACGCCGCCGGCTACTTCAATCCGAAACCGTTTCTGACGCATACGTCCGATGACTACACGACGTACGCCAAACTCAATGAGTCCGCATTCTTTATCTCTCAAGCGGTTGCTAAGAACATGGTCGAGCACGGCGGTGGGTCGATCGTTCATATCGGCTCTATGTGGGCCAAGCAAGCGATTAAGGCGACGCCATCATCGGCTTATTCAATGGCCAAAGCCGGACTACACGCGCTAACGCAACACATGGCGATGGAACTCGCCGAACACAACATACGCGTCAACGCCGTATCGCCAGCCGTGGTCAAAACACCGATCTACGAGACGTTCATTGATCCCACCGATCTCGATGAGGCGCTATCGGGTTTTGATGGTTTTCATCCAATCGGTCGAATCGGAACACCTGAGGATGTTGCCAACACCATCGTGTTCTTGTTGCAAGATTCAGCGAGCTGGGTCACCGGCGCGATCTGGGATGTCGACGGCGGGGTCATTGCCGGGCGCAATGCCTAACGCCGCTACCGGCATCCTGGCATGTCGTGAGGGTGTGCACACTGTGCGCTAAGCGAGCGGTGCTTCTGATCAAGCGGCCATTAAGGAGATCAGAAGCACCCGCTATTAGTCTCTATCAACCGATTCGAGCCAAATTGGATGCAGGGTGACGATAAAGAGCGCAGTCGTCCATCCGATCATGAGCAGTCCTGAGAGCGTCTCCAAGCCAGCAAACAAGCGAAGTCCACCCGTTGGATAGATATCACCGAACCCGAGTGATGTGTAGCACGCGATTGAAAAATAGATGAAATCCGCCAATGATCCGGTGCTAAACCCCTCGAGGCTACCTACCTGCCAGCCGTGCGCTAGGCCAAACATGATCAATCCATAGATCTGCATTTCGAGTAAGTGAATCGTAAACATCACCATCATTGCCAACGCAATCCGAAAGGAGGTCACATTCGAACGCTGCAGGTAATCCACGAACACTAAGCGGCAGAAATAGAAATGGAATGCAAACATAATCAGTGCGGTTGCGACACTCACAAGCAGGGAGGCCAATAGCAGCGGCACAACGGGCCGGTCTACATCCATTGTGAGGCCCGGTTTGGACGATTGCATGACCGCCACAGCAAACACCAGCAGAACAGCGATCATCACAATAGAAAACAACAGAAACATCCTGCTGTGTGCAATTCTTCTAGGCATGTTATCTCCTGAGCGAGCTCGACCTGCTTCCAGCCATCCGTTTTGAACAACCTGTCTCTATACTCATTCGTCTAGCTCATCAGGCCTAGCTCATCTGGCCGAGCTCACCGCAATGTGCACGAATCCCACTACAGTCATAAATCGTCCATTGCGCCAATTGGCGCGTGCCACCGAGAAACAAATCGCACCGTCAATAGGCCGCACCACTCCCAAGCCGTGTACCCACCAACGCAGTAAGGGGCAGCACGATCATCGACAACACCCAAAACCACGTCGGATAGGGGAGCATCGTGAGATTAAAAACGACTAATCCAAACAGCACGATAGCCACCGCGTAGCCATGCCCTGGATGCCGGTCAGGCCCCAGGCGAGCGGCCACAAAGGTGCAGATCAGCATGATCGCGCCGTAACACACACCGCCGAGTAGCACGAGCACCCAGGCTGGATAGGATTCAACCTGTCGCGCCACTTCTTCAAACGATCCGCTAAAATCGTCCGGCCACGGATGCAGCACAGCACTCAGCGCTTCAACCGCCATAAAAAGCCCCGCCGCGATCGCGATCCCGACAAGCACTGCCAGTACGCTTTTAATTCCTTTCAACACTGCCTTCTCCGCCCTTCAAACGGTTCCGCACGCCACTCAATGATAACCGCCCCCCCGATACCTGAGGAGTGGCAGCGGACGAAACAGTACTACCCATCGTCCCTCGCATCGCGACCAGTACTTCCCGAGCGATGAACTGACTGATCGGACTCCGCCTCGGCGGACGACCACTCATCCGGCTTCGGGCTCCAATCACCGTCGCCAAAAAACTGATACGGCAGTCCGCCTAAACTGCCCTCAAAAAACGCGAACGCGGCCGCCTCTCCGCCATCCTCATAAGTCGAATTATTGGCAAAGCCCGTAAACCGGTGGGCGTCTTGCGCCAGCGCTTTGATGCAAAATCGTGCCAGTTCGTAACTCAGTTCATTGCCCTCGTCGATGCGACCAAACGACAGGCCGTTCCAAAACTCCTGGATGGTCTGCGCATCCCAAAACTGTTTGTGTCTTTCAAGCTGCTTACTATCCATTCGAATCGGTCGACTGCCGCACAGCTCGTCTTCCAGCGTCACCGCCAACCCTTCGTTAAGCCAAAGTGGAATCGGTAGATGACTCAAGCACCGATGCGTAAATTCATGAGCGAAGGTAGCTTCGGTTTCATACATATCAAAATGCGGAATCGCCATATGCGAATAGTAATGACTGATAAAGACACCCGAACTCATGGGGTGCTCACCCTCCGAATAAAAGTACGCGATGTAATCGTAATACAGCTCATCATTGCCAAACAGCAGAACCACGTTCTTCCCCGCCCCCCCGTCAAGCCCAATACCGTCAAGCATGGACAGAACACCGGCTCGCGAACGCTCCATAAACGCGCCAATCGACGCGGATGGACGATCGTCTAGGCAGTTCAAAATCAAAAAATTCTCGGTCTCAAAAACCGAATAGTCCGGACCACACGCCTGCGCCACCTGCCGAAGCCAAACACGCCCGACTTCGCACCAGGCCTCATGAACGGCATCGTCTGCGACGTCGTCTAACGCTTGTTCAATAGACTGCCAGTCGGGCCTTGGAAAACGCCCGTCAGTTGGCATCAGCTCAGAAAGTGCGTCGATCTTCACAACCAACTCCCACTATGAACGCGTGCTTATCTAAGCGCAAAATCAATGAGCACTTTGTCGCGTGCACGGACGCAAGCCCCCTGTTCGCCTGTCGGAATACACCGGCTTAGAGGTACTCGGCTGCATGCGTGGGTGTACAGCGCGCTCACGCTACAACTCCACCTGGCCTTGGATCACCGCAACATATTTGGGCGAGACCTTGCCCGTTACCGTGCGCAGAACGGACACATATGACGACGATGTAGTGTCTATCTCAATCCAGTGGAATCCGGCGGCGGGAATCTTGACGTTGTATCGCCATACAGTGCCGTTTGGATACCGTGATTCGCCGGTGATAATGCAGGACTGATCAAAGTAGGTAAGCAGCAAGAAGTGCTGAGACGCAATATCGATAAAGCCCGCGCCCCCAAGCTGCTCACCCGATACAGCGTCAAACAGAAAGGATCCCATCCGGGCGAACCGCGTGTCGGACGGTGTGATCAACATACCTGACGTTAATGGCGATTCGAGCTTGGGGATGGAGGCCGATCGAGCGCGATCAACAGCGGCTGCCAGCGACAGCTTCAGCACATCCTGATCATCGATCGGTCCATTCAGGTCAATATTTTTGGTTGGTACGCCCACCAGCGCACCAGGCACAACCGGCAACACCGCCACTTTTTGTGGAGGAACAACGCCTTGATAAACCTCGTCAAAGGACTCATCCGCATAGTATTCGACCGGCAATCGTATCGCGGTGTCATCACGCGCTGGCCCATCTTTGCCTGTGCCGTTTTGGGTGGTGGCACACCCCTGCAGAGCACAAATTAGGGCTGCGAAACCGACCACGCGCCACATCATCCGTCCGACTCCAACAATGACGTCACTCCTTGATCCATTCAGTTTTGTTTGTCGTTCTTATCATTCACACAGTCGGCCGTCTCAAGCGCCCGTCGACGGTCTCGACGAGCCGGGCGGATTGGGGCCCTCAGCCACAGCGCCAGTGCAAAAACGGAGTAAACGATCGCCACCGCACTGATGAACACCACTTCTAGCCGTAACGTGGTCTCCAGTTCGTTCTCTTTCATCCCCGACTCATTCGACATGAGCGGCAGCGGCATGGTCTCTTGATTAGATTGATATCGATCCATCGCCACCCACCCAAAGTACGAGGCGAGCAGTAAAAATGCAACCACGATGACTCGAACAACACTCTTTTGATGCATGATCGTGGGATATTACCACGCGAAGCACCGCGAGCCCGTTACCCAGCGCGTTGGTATGCCTCTTTCATCCATCCTTTCACCTGCTTGTCAAAGTCCTTAGACGACTCGAGGCGAACGCGATGCGAGCACATGGCATTATACGACTCCAATCGATCGGTCGGCTCATCTCCTTTGAGTGCCAACCCCAAGTCGATGCGCGTTTTGGTTGCGGGCGTAATTAAAGCAAACTGTTTTTTCCGCCTAAGACTATGGGAGGTTTTCTTTGGCGCCAGCTCAACGTCCTTTCCAAGCGATTCGGCATACTTGACAATCGCATCATGCAGGGGCTTTAGCCCGGCTTTTGCGCCCGCATATTGAGCGGCGACCAGATCGCCTTCTTCATCGGACTTGAGGTACTCACTGGTGATGAGATTAGCAAACCCATGCGTCACCTGATGCTCGGTCTTCAACCATTTCACAATTTGACCGTGCTTCATCACATCGGCCTTTGCGATCAAACCCTTCCACTGCTTGAGCGTCTTACCGGTCTTCTCCGGAATATTTTTAAGCATGGTGTTCAGCTGGTCCGAGGGTGAAACAGCCATAGCGACTCTCCCTTAATCCGAGTTGAGTTTAAGAATGGTTGAAAAATCCCAGTTTTCCGATCGTGAGACCTTGGGTGTAAAGGGTTCAAACAGTCCCATCACACTCAGCATCATCCGGCCTCCGAAAGAGGGCTGGCCGTTTTCCACTACCGACTTGAATGTGTCGACAATGAATTTGCCACCTTGCGCCATACCCTTTTCGGTTTTGGTATCCGTTGGCACATTGGTCGTGATAAGCGAAAATTCCACCCCCTCCTCGACCTCTTTGAGCTCGTAGGTCACGGTGCAGGGCGGGTCATCATAGCCGGTGAACTTAAACGTATGCGCGTAGCGATAGGGCGGATCAAATGCAAGCACCTTGCCAACCACGCTGCGGTATTTGCCGCTTTTTGTTTGCATAGCGATCGGCGCGCCCACCGTCAGATCCCCGGTTGATTTGCACACCGCGCCAAAGAAGAACGGCAGCACCTCATCGGTTTTGACAAGCTCCGCCCACACTTTGTCGATCGGCGCATTAATGATGACTTTGTATACCGACTTATCGTCACTCATTTTGACTCCTCTTTTCTTGCAGCGAGCTCCGCCGCGTGTTTGATGGCGGTGAGTTTGCCAGCCCAGTGTTGGCTATAGGTATCACTCCAACGATCGTAAATCAGTTGAATCGGCACCAAATTTAGATAGAGCTTGCGGGACCGACCGTCTTTTTCACTCACGACCAAATGCGCGTTTTCAAGGACAGCCAAGTGATTCATGATGGCGATACGACTGACATCGAAGTGAGAAGCCAGCTTGCCGACTGTTTGACCAGGCGCTTTTTGCAGCAAATCGAGAATGACGCGGCGAGTTTCATGCGCCAATGCATGAAAAAGTGCATCCATCTCTTTTTCTGTAATCATGTAATTACATTATTACATCATATGCCCACTGTCAAGGCAAAAAAATACGGAGGCAAGTTACCCTGCCTCCGTACACTCGATCACACACGATACGCTTAGTTGATTACATCTAGCGTCACGTCTTGTGGGTTGTAGTTCACATCAAACATCAGCCCACCTCCCAAGCCAGTGCCCGTTTCGGTTGCGAACGTGCCGCTCGCGGAACCAAACGTCAGAATTTCAAAGGCATCACCGAGCACGGGTGAAAACGCATTGACTAACGACAGATTCAATGCGCCATCCAACGTCGCGGCTCGACCGGGCGCGGTGAAGCGACCGTAGTCACTCGTTGCGGTTCCTCCGACGTCAATATCAATCGCCGCTGAAGCGGCCAGTGTGTAATCGGATGTTGCGTTAACCACACTGCCCGCACCTATCGCAATACTGCCTTCTACGGTGAGCGGTGCCGCCGTCAAATTAACGGTTCGGGTAGCGACATTGGAAATAACATTCCCTTGAATAGTGATGCCACCATTGTTAAAGCGATGGAACAATCGGCCGCCAATCGTATCGGTCCGTAATGTGACGTTTGGCCCTAAAATGAGATCGTCGCCGCTGTTAAACACATCAATCTGATTGGCGGAATCAAACGAGGCGGTGCCGCCAAACGCAATTTCACCAGTGCCGCTGACCGTGGAGGTCGGTCCGGACTCCCCTCTGAAACGCAAAAAGGTTCCGGTGCCTGTGCTTTCGAGCCGAATACTCGGGTTGCCCACCAACGTCAGGTCATCGTCGATAAACAGCGACCCGCCATTTTCAACCGTCACGTCTGTCTCCAGCGTGTTGATCTCAAAGGTCACAGAGACAAACGAAGGAATGGTGATCGGCGTCGTGGTAATACTGCCGCTGATTATGCGCAGATTATTGCCTAACTCAATATCAACCGGCGGCAGATCCGAGCCCAAATCGAGCGTCAAACCTGTGTTATCCAGCGTACCAAGCAACGCCAGTGCGCCCGTACCCGAAACCGTACCAATGTCCGCGACGGTATACGTATCTTGAAGACTCAGCGTGCCGGAATTCAGCGTGATCGCCCCGTTATTATCCCAGTCGCCTCTCAATCGAAGTTCGCCACCGGTTTCAACCGAAGCGGTAGAGGTGGACGTGAGTTCACCACCGGTATTGTTGAAACGCAGATCCAGCACGGCCGAGTTTGAGGCTTCCATCGGTCCCGAAATGACCAGCGGCGCTGCCTCAAAGGTCATTGTGCGATTCATGACGTTGGAAACAACATTGCCTTGAATCGTTATGCCGCCATTGTTAAAGCGATGATCAATACGACCGCCCACTGTATCGGTGCGTAGCGTAACGTTTGGCCCGAGAACCAGCTCATCCCCGCTATTAAATACTTCGACCTGGTTACCGGTGTCGAACGTGACGCTACCGGCCAAAACAATCTCGCCAGTACCGTCAATTGTGGAACTCGGACCGGCATCGCCCCGAAAGCGTAGGAACGTGCTGCTGCCGGTGCTAGCGACGGTAATGGCGGGGTTCCCCACCAGCGTCAAGTCGTCGTCAATGAACAACGATCCGCCGTTTTCCACCGTCGCGTCCGCCTCAAGCGTATCGATGTCAAACGTGACGGACGTGAACGTTGGAATCGTGACGGGCGTGTTAACAATACTGCCGCTCTCGATCCGAAGGTTGTTACCCAACATGATGGTTACTGGTGGGAAATCACTGCCGAAATCGAGCGACATGCCAGTGTTTTCGACGGTGCCAAAGAGCGCAAGCGTACCGATACCCGACACATTACCGATATCCGCCACCGAATAACTGTCCTGCACCGTGAGCGTACCGGTATCGAGCACGATTGCGCCGTTATTGTCCCAGTCACCTCGCAGCCGAAGCTCGCTATTGGTCTCAACCTGAGCCGTCGAGACTGACGTCAGCTCACCGCCAGTACTGCGGAAGAAAACATCCAGTACTCCCTCATTCGATGCCTCAAGCGCGCCGGATACAATCAGCGGTGACGCATCGATCGCGACAGTGCGATTCAACACGTTCGAGACAATACTGCCTTGCACGGTAATGCCACCGTTATTGAAACGATGATCAAGGCGACCACCCACTGTGCCGCTGCGAAGCGTGATGTCGGGTCCAAGCACTAAGTTATCGCCGCTGTTGAACACCTCAATTTGGTTACCGGAGTCAAAGGTCACGGTACCTCCGAGCACGATCTCTCCCGTACCATCAATGGTCGAGGTAGGCCCTGCGTCACCGACAAAACGCAAAAATGTGCCGGTGCCGGTGCTGGCCATGGTGATACTGGGGTTGCCGACCAAGGTGAGATCATCCTCAATGAAGAGCGATCCGCCGTTATCGATGGTCACGTTGGTCTCGAGCGTATTGATATCCCAGGTCACCGACGTGAAGGTGGGAATCGTTACCGGCGTTGTTGTGATGCTGTCGCTCACAATCGTTACGTTGTTACCAAAGACGACGTTTACCGATGGCAAATCACTGCCGAAATCGAGCGGCATGCCCATATTGTCCAGCGTACCAAACAGTTCGAGCGTGCCGGTGCCCGACACGTTGCCGATATCAGCGAGCGAGTACGTATCTTGGAGCGTCAACGTGCCATCATTGAGCGTTATCGCGCCGTTGTTATCCCAGTCACCGCGCAGCCGAAGCTCACCGCCCGTTTCTACCAAGGTCGTGGAAGTCGATGTAAGTTCGCCGCCTACCCCGCGGAAGAACACATCCAGGATCCCGTCGTTGGAGGCTTCCAAGGATCCCGAAACGGTCAGTGGTGAGGCATCCACACTCACGGTTCGACCAGGTAAGTTAGACGTCACGTTACCTTGCACAGCGATCGCGCCATTATTGAAGCGATGATCCAAACGACCACCTGCCGTGCCGCTGCGTACACCGATGTTCGGGCCTAACACTAACGCTTCGGTACTATTGAACACCTCGATAATATTGCCGCTATCGAACGTTACCGTACCTCCGAACACCAGCTCGCCAGTGCCATCCAATGTCGAGGACACACCCGATTCACTTCTAAAGCGCAAAAAGGTACCCGACCCGGTACTGGCCACCGTGATCGACGCCCCCCCCACCATCGTCAGATCGCCGTCGAGAAACAGCGCGCCGCCGTTCTCAATGGTCACATCCGCTTCGAGCGTATTGATATCGAAGGTGATTGACGTAAACATCGGAATGGTGACGGGCGTCGAAATAATACTGTCACTGATGATCGTCAGGTTCGAGTTTAGCGTCACGTCAACAGGCGGGAAATCGCTGCCAAAATCCAGCGACATACCAGCGTTGTCGAGCGTACCGTTGAGCTCTAATGTTCCGACGCCTGAGACAGAGCCAAAGTCCGCGAGGGTGTAGTCGTCATCAACACTCAGTACGCCGGTGTTTAAGGTGACGGTGCCGTTATTGTCCCAGTCACCCCGCAGCCTGAGCTCACCGTCTGACTCCACCGATGCGACAGCGGTGGACGTTAACTCGCCTCCAGTATCACGGAAAAACACCTCCAGCACCGCCGAGTTGGCTGCATTGAGCGCACCGGACATCACCAGCGGCGCCGCATCGATCGAGAACGTTCGATTCAACACATTCGACGTCACCGTGCCGTCGATCGTGATTCCGCCATTATTGAACCGGTGGTCTAACCGACCACCCACGGTGTCGGTGCGTATCGTGATGTCCGACCCCAGAATAAGGTTATCGCCACTGTTGAAGACCTCGATCTGATTGCCCGTATCAAAGGAGACTGTGCCACCGAATACGAATTCACCTTGTCCATCCACCGTCGATGACGGGCCAGATTGCCCACGAAAACGCAAAAAAGTACCCGATCCGGTGCTCGCCAATGTGATGCGAGCGTTACCCACCATCGTAAGATCGTCATCGATAAACAGCGACGAGCCATTCTCAATAGTGATATCGGGGGCCAAGTCAACGTTGCTCAAGGTAAATTGATTGAACATCGCGACGATCCATTCGTCCCCCGTTGTCGGCGCGCCGATACTCGCTCCTCGGATCGAGCCACCGCCAGACAGCGTCACCGGAGCATCAACTTGCATCGCGCCGTTGATCGTTAGATCACCACCTTCAAAACTCAGTTCGGTATCGCCGCGCAGCGTATCGACTTCCGACGCGCCCGTGTCGTAGGTAACCAACACACCAGCACCAATCTCGATACGCGCGGAGTGCCGCGCGTCGGGCACAATACCCAGCGACCAGTTGGCCGGGTCATGCCACGAGCCACCTAGCGGATTCGTAAAGCGGTTCACAACCGGACCGGGTGCGGTCAAGAAGAAGCCTTGGAAGATAAACAGGTCAATAAAGTTCACTGAGTTGTCGCCGTTGAAGTCGGCATCCGGGTTCCAGTTCGGCTGCCCTGGCGATGAGTTAAACGCCGCCGCCCACAGCACAAGATCGCCAAAGTTGGTAATAAAACCGTCGTTATCGATATCCGCATCACACGCGTTGCCGAAACCATCGCCATTGGTATCGAGCTGGCTGGGGTTAGGTGTTTCGGCGCAGTTATCCACGTCATCCGGCACGCCATCGCCGTCCACATCGGCACCACCTCGCAACGCTGGCCCAGCCTGGGCAGGCACTGGGTGCGCGGTGACGACAACGGTGGTCGGCTCACTCATACCGGTCGCATCACGCACGATAAGCTGAAACACATAGTGCCCAGGCATGTCCGTCTGAAAACGCAACTCAGCGTGACTGGCGCGAGTCAAGGTCAGCGCACTGCCCGCCGGCGCATGCAGTAGCGACCAGTCATACTTCAGATCGGTAGTGGCGGAGTCCTCATGATGCGCAATCAGTTGCATTGGGGTGCCTGCGTACACACTCCGGTTCTTCCCAGCATTGGCAATGAGCGCGACGCCGTTCGTATGGAGGCGCAGTACGGTGGATTCACTGTGCAGTCGCCCATCGTTGACGGTGAGCTCAACGGCGTAAGCACCGCTGATATCCGCCACAAAGAACACCTTCGCGTCGTTTGTTGAGGTTAGCGCGGATCGACTTGAGGCCGGCGCATCCAGCAGGCGCCAGGAATACGTTAATGCGTCGCCATTCGCGTCAAAGGAATGATCGCCGCTGAGCTCAATCACATTACCGGTCGCGCCATCCGTCATGTGGTCGATGACCGCCACCGGGGCGACGTTTCCTGTCTGGATGATCACACGATCGGCGATGCTGCGCGTTTTTCCATCCGTAACCTGAAGCTCGGCCACGTACCGACCTCGCGTATCGATGGTCAGCGAGGGGCGGAGCGCTGTGGGGTCGCTGAGAACAGACCGACTATTGGTGGGTGTGTGCAGCACCCATGAATACTGAAGCCGATCACCGTCTAGGTCGGTGGATCCGCCGGCGTCAAGCGTGACGACATCGCCCACTGACGCAACCTGATCAACACCGGCGTTGGCTACCGGCATGCGATTCTCTTGAACGGTGGCTTGAGCCATCGACACTGTCACGAGAAAGATAAAGTGAATCAAGAGCGCGTGGCTCGCTAGTTTAACGGCTTTCATACTCAGCCCCCCAAGGTTGATTTAGGATGAACACATGCACACGAATCGCACGTCGCCACTGCGATCACACCGACCCGGTTGGCGAACACGTCAACGATTGCTTTATTGATTGCCGCAATTGCGTTTGCGGGGCGAACCGCGCACGATTGTGGCGGTTTGACCTGTCGTTCCCTGGCTCAAATTGTCGAATCCGTTCTTGCTTCAGTGTGACCGGGCTGTCAGAGCCCGTTATGACTGTGTGCCGTCCGATGTGTCGGTCGGCGATACGACGCGATACCTGCGTCAACTCCCATTCGTGAAGAGAAGGATTCACCCTTTATTATCATTCGATCCAGCGCAATAGCAGCACTCAAATGGCGCTAGCACCGACCCCCATCTAAGCAGATGCCTGGTGCTTGCGTCAAATTATGTACGGACAATTAAGAAACAGTCTAGCTCGCACTGGATACGTCACGCAGCTTCTTGGTGCGGTTTTTCGTTGTGTGCGGCCAATGCAGCCACTGCGAATATTCGTAGGTGTCCGAATCTAAACGGTATTATTTGCAATGCTTCATGCCCTGCCGGATCGCTTTGGCGTTTCAGCCGCGCCTCGTATTGCTAACGCACGGTTAAGACCAATTCTCATACACCCTTGCGCGTGTCACTTCGGCTCATTGACCTGGTTTCGATAAAATGTGATCTGCTTGAGAATCGTCTTGTGGTCGTCATTCATGTCCGTCATGTTGCTATAAAGTGAAAACGCGTTGTCACAGTGTGTCTGCGCTTTTGCTTTATCAAACGTCGCTTCATCCGCATCACCATACGCATGGCACAGATGATATTCCGACTCATCGTGACCGAGCCCCACCGCTTTGTGCCAGTAGTTGAGTGCCTCGCGTTGATCCGCCTCAACCCCATAGCCGAAGAACAACAGGTAACCCAAATTGTTGAGCACATCGATTTGCAAACTTTGATCATCCGCATTCACGCTCTCTAAGTTCGCAAGCTTCGTCCAAGACTGCGCGGCCTCGGCGTAATCGTTGTTTCGAAAATGACAGGTTCCCGTGTAGAAATACTTCTGGGCCAGGGCCTCTTCTGTCACGCCGATGGCCTCAGGTCCGCAGTCTTCTTTAGCCCATACGCTGACCGAGCTGAGCGCGAACATCATGCACACCAGTAGTGTTTTGCTCATTGATTTTCCCCTTGTTGCTAAAGCTTGTTTGCCGCAAACAACACGGCGTGTGGTTAGCATCGCAACCGCTTTGATCGGTGATCATTCGACGCCAAGACGACTAACACGTCTGACGCAGCCTACGGCTTGTGTGCGTCGATACTCAGAAGTCGGCACGCTCTTTGAGCTTAAGATGGATGGTGACCAGTTGCACACCATCAATCGTCTGAACATCACGTACCCAACCAAACTCACCGGCTTGCCGCGATCGATCTCGCTCGCGCGGCGACACCAGAGGGTCGTCCGAAAAAAACAGTTTGGATGCCCATTGACGTCCATGCGCGACTGACGCCAATGTGAAGTGCACATGGGCACCCTCACGACCCTGTGTGTCCGGCGCGGGTCGGATAGTCGCAAACTCAAATCGACCCTCAGCATTGGTTTTTGCCCAACCGTGGAGTCGCCAAGCCGCCGGCAGGTCCACTTGCGGGTCAAACTCTAACCCCTGACTGTCACGATGATAGGCGTGCACCACAACCCCACTCGCCGGGCGGCCGTCAGGCGTAAACACTTGGCCAGAGATGACAAGTGGCACGCCGGGCTCTTCGTCAGAGGCGATGCGCGCCTGCGGCAACACGGTGAGTGGACGACTGGCCTGTGCGGCGTTCCAGCTGGCCAGCCACGCTGGATCAACTTGCGCCCAGCTTCCTGTTTGTATCAACGACAACGCAAACAGAACAACGCCAGCGGCAACCGATACAAACGCCTTCATCGTGTCACGCTCGGCCCGCAACACCAATACTTAAACGACACGCTCTTCATTACCGCGTTACCGATTGATCAAAAACAAATCGTTGTAAAAACGCCTGCGCAAAGGGCGACTTCTCCACTTCGGCACTATCCAGCGGGTTACCCCACCATAAACCTTCACCATTTGCCAACAAGATCAACGTCACGTTGCGCTCCGGCACTTTTAAATACAACGCCGAGTATCCGGCCTCTTCATCCCAACCCGAGTGCCAGTTGAGCCGCACACCGCGATAGTCTTGCACATACCAGCCAAACCCATAGGGGCTGCTTGTGCCATCGTTGAGCGGTGCGGGCGCAAACAGTTTGGCTTTTATAGTAGGTGGAGCAATGATTCCTTTATCGATAGCAATATCGTATTTCGCTAAATCTGACACCGACGAAACCAGACCCGCACCGCCTGGAATATGGCGTCCGGGCGACGGGCGTCGAATGAGGCGGCCTTGATCGTTCACGCCAAACCCTCTGGCCATTCGAAAATACACCATTGGCTTGCGCTCATCCCATTGACTGGCCATCGTGTTGGTCATGTTCGCCGGATCGAGAATCGTGCGATCAATGGTTTGCGCGAGCATATTGTGACGTCCTTCCACGGCATCAACGCCCTCGCCGAATTTGTCTTCCAAATAGCGTGACAATCGCGAGTACATAATTGGGTTGTATAAAAACGCCGTACCCGGTTCTCCTTGCACTTGATGATTGAGAATATGGCGAATCGTGATCGGGGCATCACACTTAAGGTCGTCACCGAACGGCAGCGCCGTGCTGGCCAGCCATTTGCACAGGCGCAAAAAGTTGGGCGTTTCCGCCGCCAGATCGTCCAGATCGATACGGCCCTCTACCTCGAGATGCAAAAACGCCAGTCCCACGAATGTTTTTGTCACCGATGCTGTCCAAAACGGCGTGTCTGCCGTGATCGGCACGGTGCGATCGCTGTCGGCAAAACCATATCCGTCGGCCAAAATCACTGTCTGATCTTGCACCACGGCAACGGCTAAGCCAGGTAAACGGTGGGTAGTACGTAGCGACTTTAGCGTTTCTGCAAAGGCGCGTGATTCGGGTGTGGTCGACACCGGCGCGTTCTGGTCAGTGTGTAGGGCAGTCCCACACCCCGCCACGACCCACAGTAACGCAAGCATCGGAATACGTTTCACGATTGTGGCCTCCTGCCTGGCATCGATGGTGCTCGGACGCTGCGATACTGGCACCTAATGTCTCACACACGGCAACGAAAATTGGCATCGGTGAGAGATCTGACCCGCAACGGACGAACTATTTGATAGGCCTGATCTTACTGCGTAATCCTTCGCGCGATCAAATACGCAGCGTCATCGGTGCAGACATGCGCGTTTCAGATTGCAACACGATACCGCGCGTTCAACGGCCTACAACGCTCCCCACCCTGCACGCCTGCGCGGTTTGCACGCCTTTGCGTTTGGCACGACGCACTAACGCGGGTTTGCACCACTGGCATCAGGGGCCAACGAGTCCACTCGGCCCTGGCGGACCAAAAATAAAGCCAGACACAATGGCAAAATCAAGGAAATTAACGACACCGTCACCATTGAAATCCGCCGCCTGTTGGCCGGTTGCGCCAAATGCGCTCGCAAACAGACTCACATCTAGAAAGTTCACCACACCGTTGTCATCCAGATCCGGATCGCACGCGTTGCCAATATTGTCCATGTTGACATCGAGTTGATCGGCATTGGCCACGTCCACGCAGTTGTCGCTTGCGTCCCCAACGCCGTCACCATCAGAATCGACCCCACCGCTAGGACCGGCGGCGCGCACATACGCAAAACCACCGCCGGAACCGACATTCCAAGAGGTGAACGTAATCGCGATATAAATATTCTCATCAACGAGGCGCAACACGCCATCGATGTCGACGGTGGCCGGTGGGAATGGCGGAGCGCTTGGCACAAACCGCGTCGCGCTGCGCCAATCGGCGTAATTGAGTGTGGCAAAGTTCTCGATGGACACATCGCCATTGCCGTTGAGGTTATCAAAGGCCCATTCGGTGTTGGCAGGCGACACATCGAATACATAGCCATCTTCTTGAGCTGCGTTGTAAAGACCTTGCACAATATCTCGAGTAAGTTCGACCGACTCTGGGATAATCACATCGCGTACGGTTGTCGGTACGTTGTTGGGTTTCTCAAAGAAGAATGTGCCGCTGTCCCAAACGGTCTGAGCAAACGTTGCTGGCATGAGCCAGGCGAAAAATCCCAGTGTTACAAGGATGCGTGTGCGTCGAAAGATCATGGTGAAGGCCTCAACAAGCGTCTGGTTAGAATCAGTCTGTTAAACGCTAATGATTCTCATTTCGGAAGTCAAGATGGATTGATGTCTCGACTCTATTCAGTCAGGTCGATACGACGCGCACGACGGTTTTGATGACTGATTTTTACCGGCGTCAGAGCGCCGCCTCGTACTCAACCGGCGCCAGATAAAGACGCGCCAGGATACAACGCGGCCGACAGTATCGCCGGTTTTTGGTGCGGCAGACCCTGGCGTAACACGCGACAAATCAAGCGGCAGCGCCAAATCACTAACGACTTTCGGTCAGGTCAAAAAGCCCAGGTCTGATGTGCCAAAGTTGGCCACATTTGGATAGAGCTGAGCGATGTCTGAGGGCTCAATGCCCATCCACTTGGACAATGTGGCGGCATACTGATCGAGCGACGTGGTGGGAATCAGGCGCCCGTCATCGCCAACGTCGTCGGGACCATTCAACACGAACTGCGGCATGGTGCCGTAGACAGCATTACCGATGACCGGTCCCCCCATCATCAGCGCATGGGATCCCCAGGCATGGTCGGTGCCGTCGCCATTGACAGTCAGCGTTCGACCAAACTCTGACATGGTAAAGCTCACGACCGAGTCCGCCACGTTCAGTTCGTCCATCGTGTCATTAAAGCTCTTTAGTCCTGCGTCGAGCGTTTCAAGATTGCGATCGTGCACCACGAGTTGACTACCGTGTGTGTCCCAATTGCCAATTCCAACGAAAAACAACTGGCGCTTCATGCCCAAGATCTCGCGCACCGCGATCATTTCTGCGACGACCTTCATCTGCGCCGCAAAGAAGTTATTCGCCGGATAGGCAGTGGTAATCGCAGGTGCTTGATCCAGCGCGGCGGTCACTTCGGCGATTTGGTCTCGGGCTCGTGAGAACGATGACCCCACCTCACGAACGAGTATGTTGCTGTCATAGGCACTCAATAGTTGATTCCACGCTTGAGCACGACTGGCCTCCCAAGGCAGTGTGCCACTGTCGGTCAAAAACAGAAACGGTTCGGCGCCATTGAACGTGTTGAGCGCAAACTGTTCGGTAAAACTCCCGGCCTGCCAATTATTTTGACCGAACACCGTAAACGTCGGTGGCACGAGCGGATTTGAATTGGCCTCTTCGAGTAGATCGGCCATACGACCGCCCCACCCGTCTTGCGTAATGCCATCGATGGGCGGTTTATTGGTATGCCACATTTCCGTTTGGTGGCTATGCGAAAACAAATCTGGCGGCAACACCGCGCTGCCATTTTGAATGCCTTCGCGTGTGGTCGGCTCAAGCATCGTGCCCACGTTCGCCAACACAGCCATGCGGCCACTGTTGTACAGATCACGCACGTTCGGCATCGCAGGATGAAAGCCAAACTGATCACCGGTGGTCGTGAGCAGCGATGCTCGAGGAATGCTCAAGCTGCCGCGAATCGCGGCGTACTGGTCGTATTCGTCTGTGGTATTGGGCACAAACATATTGAACCCATCATTACCGCCAAACAAATAGACACACACCAAGCTCTTGTAGTCGGTCAGGTTGGAGTAGTTACCGGTCGCGGCGAGCGCCGACCGCATAAGCCCCAGTTTGCCGTGGGTCGCCGTCAGCGTTGCGCCGCCGGAAGCCAGCGCCATATTGCGCAAGAAGCGACGACGAGAATAGCGTTTTGACTGTGCCATATCGTTCTCCTTGTGCCTTAGCGCTGAATTAAATATTCGGGTGACATGACAATGAGCATCAGTGCATCACGTGCTCTCGTTTCGTTAAGCGAACTGTCCGCCGGCAAGCTGGCATCGGTCATATGCTGCATCAGCGTGTCGCGCATGCCGATGCTCATGCTGCCGCCCATCAGAATCGTGTCGTAATAATCGAGCAGCACATTGGGATCGGCCGCTAAACCGATGGGGATGGTCATATCCAGCTCCATGCTACCTGGCCCCCAAAAACCGTTATTCTGCGCTTCAAAGGCAATAATCTTGCCGGTGGACTGCGCGATGCTTGCCACAAACAGCTGAAACTCAGGCGCCACGAGGCCCGCTTCTCGGACGAGTCCCGGCGGCGAGTAGTCCGGCTGATAAAAATTAAACACCGATGGCGACCGCAGCGCTTGCTGACCGAGATTCTGAATCATGGAGCCAAATTGCGAGTAATACACGTTGTAGGCCGGCTCGCCACACTCAACCCCCGTAAAAAAGTTGCCGATGAGCTGACGCGGAATCGAGGACATTGAACGCCGCAAATGCGACAGTCTCAACAAGGGTTCGCGCAATTTTCCATAGGAGTCGGGCAAGTAGGTATGACCCAATCTCGCCTCTGGGTCGAGCAAGATCGCGCGCACCACTGCCCCCAGATCACCGCGCACACCGGCGCCGTTATCATTAAACGCCGACGCAACGCGCTCGACATACCCAGGCGTTGGGTTACTGGTGACTAAGCGCTGAATCAGTTGTCGGCCAATAAACGGGCCGACATTGGGGTGCATAAACACGTTGTCGAGCGCGCCATCCAGATCGGTCTGGGTGTCTTGACCCGCCGGCAAAACCACCCCGTTCAACAGCGTCTTTTCATCCGTGTCGTGGTAAACCTCCCAGGGCTCCATGGGCTTGGTGCGATCGGAAAAGCCAAACCATTCTGTCCAGCCAATGCGTTCAAAATTCCAACCGGTGAAGACGCGCGCTAAGTTCTCAATGTCCGTCTGGTCATAGGTGGCGATTGGATTGCCCTCGCCGTCGAGTACCTTGGTGCCATCCAGATTGAGTTCGTGCACCCCTATCGTAAAAAGCTGAAGCAGCTCGCGGGCGTAGTTTTCGTCAGGACGAATATTGAGCGCCGGGTTGGGACGCTGATTGCGTACCATGCTCAAGAAAATGCCCATAATCGGATGAAGCGTTACGTCCTCGAGTAAGTCGCGATAGTTGCCGAACGCGTGGCTGGCCAACATGTCGTAGTAACTCGCCATGCCATACTGCGAGCCGGCGATCAGATCACTACTATCGCCGACCACCAGAATTTGGCTTAGCGCAAACGCGACGCGTTGACGAAGTTGATCATCGTTCTCGATGACAATCTGCCACCACGCCACTTCCCGTGGCACGACAAAAAACCCGTCCATACCTAGATTGAGCGACAAGCCAAAACACATGGGCGGCACAGCCGCGCGAGTGACCGCCTCGTGATTACTGGCTGGAATAATCATTTGCTGATCAATCCAACCTTCGATATCACCACTGGCGGCCAGTGCATCAATTTCTGACTGCTTCGGCCCAAACGTGGCTTGGGCCAAGAACCGCGCCGCGTCGTTGGCATTAAAGGGCTCAGCGCTGGCGGCGGGCCCAGGAGGCTGCAGAAAGTAATCGCGATACAGCGCTAAGTCGAGAAAATTGACCACGCCGTCGCCATTCATATCCACATGCTCAGCAAGCGGATCCGCAAATGGTTCCGCGTCCGCGAACACGGATCGGAGTAACGACAAATCCAGAAAATTGGTCGTGCCGTCTTGATTGTAATCCGCGTCGCACCAGTTGCCGTATCCATCGGCGTCGGTATCGCGCTGATTGGCGTTGACAATAAGCAGGCAATTATCGGTGGCATTGTCGATGCCATCCGAGTCGGTATCCACGGCAAGCACGCGCGGTGCCCAGACAGAAAGTACGCACACCAGCGCGACGCACAGGTATGGATTGACGGCGCGAAGACCGGTCATAGTATGTTCCCCCAAAGAACCCGACTGCTAAGCTCAATCGGGCGTCGATCACAGCGTTGTGCCTCACTATCCTTGCATAAGAACTGCGCTCAGACATGCGGCGATGCCATCTCGTGTTTCCAAACGGCGACGCTGCATCCAAGTGTTCAATGAACTTTTCCAGTGGCGTCAATTATTTGCACCATCTGAATTATTATTTGTGTTCTCACCAAAGCGGTGCCGACAAAGACAATTCGCGGCGTTCACCGCCGCGGACGCGCCGATTCGTTATTGCCTCGAGGCAGGAACAGTCGTCAAACCTCTATCGTTACGCGTCGCGGAACCGCGCCAGTCGCACGTGCTCGCCTCGTTTCCCGATGTCGGGTTAGTCGCTTATGACCTCGCACACGTCCCCATGTCCTTGGACAATTCGGCAATAAATTTTCCGTCCTTACCTAAATAGCGGTAAACCATAACGACCTTCAAATCGACAAAGCCCACCAACTGCTTATTGCCACACAAAGTGTCAATCACCGTTCCTTGGATAATAGGCTTGAAGAGCGCCGGATCGAGTTGATCGGCGCTGTAGTTCACCATCGTGTTGGTATAAATGATGTAGTTACGAAAGGTAGCCGCCGAATCCAATCGCGTTTCCTCATCGATGAGCTGTGGCGTCGTGGCGTTCACCTCCCTAACTGCATCCGTCAACATAGCGGCAAGCGCACGCTCGGCGTCGGCCTGATCCGCAACGGTAAGTGGCATCAGAAAAAACGCCATGATTAAGACACTGTATTGTAATTTCATTGTTTCGCTCCCGTTACGATTCCATCTTCCCATTGAGCACTGTGGCTCGATCCGTTTCTTGGTCTGATTGAGAAATCGCATAACACAACCACGTACTTCACCAACACACTGCAATCATTCAACATCCATGGCCCAACACTTCTTGTGATTAGTGAGCGCGCACATTAGTACCAAAATTCAATTCTGTCCTGATAGGCGCTGCGTTCGGAATAGTAAGGGACCGCGCTTCGCTTTCGTAATTTCCAGCCCGGATCACCCAGGTTTTTTGAAACATACGAATTACGATCATTAAACGGTGAGCGCTGTGTAAAATCAAAGTGCGCCATTCTCGCCACCGTATCAAACAATTGCTCGGCATCCGATTCACGATTTAGCTTATGATAACTATGGGCGAGGTCTAAAATGACACCCGCGTGGGACGGCTGCATTCGAACAGCTGCTTCAAGCGAGTCCAACGCCTGCTTATAGTCTTTTTGTAGTATAAAACTCCGTCCATACAGTGCATAGACTTCCGGCTCGGTGTCATCTATCTTCCATGCGCGCCCGATTATTGAACGTGCTCGAGCGAGGTGTTGCTGCCGAATTTCTGTGTCACGCTCATCGAAGCCTCTGCGTAGCCACAGTTTTGCCGTGTCGAGCAAGACCGGTACGTTCTCAGGATCGATTTCAAGCGCTTCACTGAAATGTGTGTCGGCGGCATCAACGTCTTTTTCATACAGGCTGCTCATGCCGAGGACAGCAAGCGCCTCACCGCGCAGTTCGGCATCACTCAGCGCCATCGATGACCAGTGGCGAGCGGCATTCACTTGGCGGGTTTGCAATGCCACTTTCCCCAGCATCAGTGCAACATGTGACTTTTTCATTTTTGTAGACTGGATTTTCAGCCGTGTCAGAAAGTCACTGACATCCAACAACCAAGTGTCGATGGACTTCTTATTCGAATACTTCGCCAATTGAGATTCGAATCCATCAATATCAATGTCAAAGGCAGTGGAAAAGGAGGCCACCGAACTCTCGCCATTTCTCAATCGCGTGAGATAATCACCGAGCTTACGACGTAACTTTGGTATCTGAAGTATCTCTCGGAACGGCCAATCCGCTTGGATAGCCGAATCACAGGTTAAGTTCGTCGAACTGTTTAGCAGTTCACGGACTGACGCCCAGCCGCAAACCGAGTTTGCCCAGTTATCATCAAATCTAGAAAACATACCCATTCTGATTGTTTTGTCGGCGTGATTGACCGTCAACGTACGCAGATAATGAGCGATGCCCTCTGTGATCCACGTTGGAATGGGTTCTGAACTTGCTGCGGTGAGTAGATGCTTAATATAGAGGTAGTGCACCTCCTCATGCATATAGCGAAGCCTGGCGTCTCTGATGACAATCAAATTCTCTCTCAGACTCTCTAAAAACACACCACCGTAGCGGGAATCTACGCCCAGCTGTCTGAGCCCGGTTTTGTCCTCCAGCAGGAGAATTCGGGTCGGTTTTGCCCCGTTTCCGACGTCGATTGTCGACAGCTGTGAAACCAGATGATGGATCAATTCAAACTGATGCAGGCGCTCCAATGCTCTGTCATGGTTCAACGACGTATGAAGAATAAAATTGTCGGATTTGAGTTCAATCCAAGACTCCTGCTCATATGGCTCGAAATTGGCGCCCAACGCTTGAAGCGCAACACACCACAGAACAGAAAGTTGGCCGAGTCTTGAAAGGATAATTCTCATTATGATTTACTCGGAGACTCTATATTACATTCCGAATCAGTGACGAATGACTGCTGTTAAACGAACTCACGTCCCGCTCACTCACTGGCATTTTGGCGGTTCGCATTAACAGACACACTATGGAAGACACACGTTCTCCGCCCAGTGCTCTCATCCCGCACTCCGACCATATCGCAAGCGTCAGGCTGAGGCATTCTACTCGACATCACGGCAATAACTTGACACCGCCCATGCGTATTCCTCGAACGTATTCACTGTGATCTCGACTACCGCATCGGATTGTGCACAGTCTTCAGAGGCCGCACCAAAAGAAAGCGTCAGCACACCAAACCCTGGAATCAGCGTCTCTCCGTTCTCGGCAACCAACCACTCTCCTCGACCCAAACTGGCGTTAACCGACGAAAGCCTAAGATGGGCAATGTGCGAAAAGCTCACCACCCCTATTGGGATTTTCTTTTGATCGACGTAGAGCTCAAAATGCGATAGCCGATAATTATCGGCGTTAAGCTCGACTTTAAGCTGATAAGCACCCCTGTCCAAACCGAACTGACCTGACTGGTCGAGCGTTAACGGACTCAGCGCTGAACCGAAGACGGGAAAAGTAAAAACCGCCAGGCAGACAAGTGCACGTCGACAGTTCAAATAGCGCCTAAGGAGCTCGCCCTGAAAGCACATAAAATACATGGGGCTCTCACTCTCCTACACGATGATTAATTCAGGACAAAAGAAAATTTATCATCCCATCACGCAACTAGAACGTCTATCTTTGACCAGTGCGTCCGAGCGCCCTGACAAGCGGCTCTCTGTACGCTTGATCCTTCTCGTTCCAGAACACGTTGCCATTTGCCAAATCCAAATTGAAAAACGACTCGTAGTAGTCGTTTTCGTCGTACTCTTCTGAATCGCACCCAAACAGCTTTATCTTCATCGCCTCGTTCGCCATGTCTTTGTGACCTTGGTGGAGCGCAATTGCCGTATACGCTTCGTGCTCTATCATCTGCTTGGGTCTACAGTCACTGTCGTATAGCACCGCAATCGTCTGAATCAAGCGATCACTTTCAGGACCCGATCTCGTAAACACCACGCCACGCGGATAAACGTGGTCCTTGATAAGCTTCATGTTATCGTCAAATCCTGGCCCGATCGGTTTCACGACTGACACATCGACACCCAAAATCTGTTGATCGTAGCTTGCCCGCATGTTGAAGCGATATTTGTCGCGCTCTTCGATCAGGTTTTCGATTCGAAAGACGAAATCGATAAAACCCTCCTCACTGAACTGATCGACAACGGGGTAGCCATTGGCGTCAACCTTGATTGTAAAACTCATGCAGTCACTGTCTTATCATCTATTGGCGCCAAGGAACGCAACATTTCCACGTTGGAGACAACACCGGCAAGTGGAAAATGGACTTGTCTTCCTCTTTCCGAATGAGGTATCCCCTCTCATCGCACAGTCTGGTATTGCTTACGGAGAGCGATCTGCCAAACACTAAGACAACTCGACCGTCAGTGCTCCACCATTCGTTTGAGTTATTCGACTGGCAGAGCTACATAGCCTTCGCGTTTTAGCTGCTCGAATCGTTCGGCATCGACCACGTATAAATAATAAGCGGAGTTTGTTCTCGGCGTAGAGACCGGATAGCTGACACTCCCTGCAGAGGCCATTCGAACGCCACTGCCTTTTGATTCAACACTCCCATACTCAAAATACAGCGTCTCTCCAGGCTTAACATCGTGATTGAATTTGAGGTCCATATCGCCATAAAGATCGACATCCCAGGACCAGTCGATGAAAAATTCACGGCTACCCGGCGGCACATCAAGCACCACGAATGACTTCGACTTTAGTTTCGCCAATTCGTGGTTATCCACGCGGATCGTCGCAACTCGGGCATACGGAATCGTTTTGCCGCGAATCAAATAAACGGTTGCCGGTTCGCCGGGCAGTTCGGCCCATCTTTGGGCAGCCTCCTTTGCATTGCCCACCGACGCACAGCCCGTCAAAAACACAAGCGTCGCATAAAGCGAAAACCTCAGAACTCGGCGGTAACCAACGTGAATAGTGCGAATCGTCTCGTCCATCTTTACTATAACCTCATCCTAATGTTGATCTGCAAGCCACCCGTTTGACTGGCCACTCTTCTATATAAATATAGTACCGCGATTTCTCACACGGTTTGTGCCCTCTCTAGAGAAAAAGCACTGATCACTGTCACGAACCACAGCAAAATAGCCTATTCGAATCGCTCTGGACTCCGAATCCGCGCTCATATTCCCATGGAAAGGAAACATCTGAACGCGCCTGCTAACCTATGAGTTAAGCCGACGCGGAAGACGGTACGCTCATCACAGCACTCCTTATCGGCGGTCGCGTTAATTGGTCATCCGTCACGCGCATTGCGTGATGTTATGCAACTTACTAACCCAATAACGCTCAGAGCAATAATGACTGTTTCCGGAATGCCAATTATGAACGCACCAATACCCGCGTCCAGCACTATGGCTATATACGACAGCAAACACACATGAAACAAAATGGAAAATGACCAGCTCAATAAGCGGCGCCTAATGCTCTTTTCTTTAAGTGAGTACACCAAGTAGATTGAGAAAACATATAGCGCCCCCCAGACAAGCCACTTCCTTGTCATACTACTCAGGAGAATCTCAACGTCTCCGTGCGCTACCGCCACAACCAACCAGATCAATGCGAATAGCGTTGCCGCGGCAATATACGAACCGCCAACAACATGTGTGACCCATTTGGCTACTCGATATTCCATAAACTACCCATAACTACAAAGATCGGCGGTCATCAGCGCGCTCGTGAATTTTGTGGTAATCAAACACACGGACGTGCCGAAGGTCCGTTGCATGATTTGTTATATTGCTGGATCTAATTAACATCGGTATCAATCGGACATGGCATATCTCTTTTCGAGATTGATTCATCTAAAAACCCCGCTGCATTCTCTCCAGCCCCCTCTCCGGTTTATTCCATTCATTCAGTTCTTTGTGAAATTCACAGTGAATATAGGCAAATCTACCGCCATCCCTCTTGCGGGGCGTACAAATTACTCTGTCCGGATTTTGACGTACCGCATTAAACTCATAAACTGCGTCTTCAAAACTTCTCCAAACTTTTGCTTGAGCCCCGGTGAAGTAGATCTTTTCAGATTGGTTTTTTGCTTGGCTGTCTGGGCTATCCGTTGTCGCACAACCTATTGAACTGACTAAAAGAATGAAAAGGATGACGGTCAACTTCATGTGGCACTTCCTTTGTAGAAGTCAATATGACTCTTAAACTCAGAGGCTATTAGCGCGCTCGTGTATTCTGCGGCAGCAAAATGCGCGGGCGTGCCGAGGGCCCGTTGCAGTGATTTGTTATGCCTTTGGATCTTATATCCAATCAAAATATCTTATCCACCAAGTGGGGAGATTCTCCCGGCCCTCCATTACACCATCGTAAGGACAATCTAACTCCTCACGCGAAACGTAAACGAAGTTGTTTTGGCCAACCAACTTTATGACCTCATCAATGACGGCTTTCGGAACCATATCTATCCAAGTTAAAGATACTAGGTTACCGAAATTACTAAACCTGAGGCATGGAATGTATACGCATTGGCCTTCCTCCCTCTTAAAATCTTCCAAGAGAATTGCCAAACCGAAGCTAGCATCTTGATTATGCACCCAATCTTCAAACTTAACGTCGAGACCTTGGCTGGACAATGAACACAATACTGACCGCGCCCGTTTTTCTACGTCAGATTCATCGAAATCCCGTGGGAATTCATACACGCCGTCTTCATCGTAGGACGATAGCAATGATCTGGTTTTTTGCGATAAAGGCATAACTATTATACTCAGCGGCCATTAGCGCGGCCGTGTATTTTGCGGTAGCAGAATGCGCGGGCGTGCCGAGGGTCCGTTGCAGTGATTTGTTAGGCCGCATTAACGGCGCCCTCAACAAAGAGCTTACGAATCGTTATCAGAACTGGCAATGGAATTAGCACAATAACTACCGCAGATACCCAGCTTATCGAAAGCTCAGCTGATACTAGCAACCCAGACGAACCAGTAAGCGTCGCCAGAACAACACCAACCGTAAACAAAGGCACGAGTCTAGACGCTAGCAACTTGACCGCGAGAACACTCAGAACTATCGCTAGAACCAAAAATATCAACACGTCGTGCACATAAATGAGGCCGCCGAGCAGGTTTTCTTCCGCTTGTAGCAACAGCGTCCACTCAATCAGCCTTGGGCCGTAACCATACAATGCGTTCCAGCCAATATACTTGGCACCCAACATGAGATAGACGGCTCCTGCCGCCAATCCTAGCAAAAACGCAGCAGCACTCTTTATCATCTTCTGCGGTCTAACTATTAAGATCAGTCGACGCTGATGACAATAAGCTCATAACGACAACCTCTCTCGGCGGTTGCATTGATTTGTTAGTGTGTGAAGGCTTTAAACGCATTAGACAAAAACACTCCTTTTAGCAAAAATACTTTCCGACCATCAATCTTTATGAGCTCTTCCTCAAAACCTTCGAAATATAATTGAGCTTCTTCAGAAGTATCGAATTGCTCAATCAACTTTGGCTGCGCCAAAGGCGAACGAAGGTCTGCAAACCGGGACCAATTCTCAACATCAATATATGACCTACCATCTGAGTCTTTCTCAATGCCATGATATTCGATTAATTTACTGTCATCGCCAATGAGAATCAGTTGCTCGGAGTGTCTCGAGCTAAACGGGGTCGTACACCACTCACCCATTTCCATCCAAACAGTAAAATCGGGTCGACCTGCACTACGAAATCGCACTTCAGCCTTACCGCAAGCATTAGACACACTTACAAGCTCGCCCGCATTGTTCTCAAATTGTCGTTCGGGGTCGAATTCCTTATTAAATAGCTTAACCCAGATGACACGTGCAACCAGTAACTCGTTCTCAACAACGACTGATTTGTGGGATGCGCAGGAGCAAATTATTGAGAGCGTTATAATTAATAGTAGACGTTTCATAGCACTCTAACTATTAAGATCAGCCGCCGTTGATGACAATAAGGGCATTACCATAGCCTCTCTCGGCGGTTGCATTGACTTGTTAGACGGATAACTCAACAAACACATCCTTATATACTTCCAGATCCTCATTGGAAAAACAGCAAAAAACGACCTTTTCAATCTCGCCTGGTTTCCAATTTAGTTCATCTAAAACCGTCTCAACCGCGATTCGAGACGCAAGAGAAATAGGAAAGCCAAATATTCCAGTGCTAATGCTTGGAAACGCGATTGTCTTAACCGAATATTCTCGCGCTTGCGCAATAGAATTTCTGTAGCATGACTCTAGCAGTTGCTCTTCTGAGTTTTTCCCGTCTCTCCAGACGGGACCAACTGTATGAATAACGTAGCTGGCGAGCAGATCGTAGCCTTTGGTCGTTTTGGCCTCTCCAGTTTTACAGCCTCCAAGTAGTCTACATTCGTGGTAGAGCTCGGACCCCGCCGCCCTGTGTATGGCCCCGTCTACTCCACCTCCCCCAAGGAGGGAAGAGTTTGCAGCGTTAACGATCGCGTCGACCTGCAAGGTGGTAATATCAGCCTGTAGGGCGTCAAGTTTCGCTGACATTTCTTATCCGTCTAACTATTAAACTCAGCGGCCATTAGCGCGCTCGGGCGTTTTGCGGCAGCAAAATGCGCGGGCGTGCCGAGGGTCCGTTGCAGTGATTTGTTAGCTTGATTTTCCACTATTCTTAATTCCGAACCTAAGAAAAGAAACCAGTCTGAACCAGCCTTTTGCACCGAAAATCAGAGTAAGCGCAATTATCACCTCAAACAAAGTTGAAACGATCGCTGCCTTTTGATCCGCATCTAGTTGGTTCGAATAGCTGTCAAAATGTGATCCGTAGATTGCGAACGAAAACCAATAAACGAGATCGGACAAGGCCAATACCAGCCATAGCAGGCCAACTACGACAAATCCGAAGCAGTAGAACTCGTTTTTAGACCAATCACTAGGCTCCTCGCTCTCGCTATCAGGCTTAATCATGCTCCGAGCAATAAGCAAGGGGAACTTCCATAATATTGCAGAAAATATCAGGGCTATTCCAAAATAGGCAATCGCAATTCTAGTATAGACAGGGTCCGACATTTCAAGTGAGAAAAAGGCCGTCTGAAAAGAATGTACAACAAGTCCGACACAAAAGAGACGAACAAGTAAGGCTACCGTTTGATGTGGACTCATAATTATCGAGCTAACTATTAAACTCAGCGGCCCTTAGCGCGCTCGTGCGTTTTGCGGCAGCAAAATGCGCGGGCGTGCCGAGGGTCCGTTGCAGTGATTTGTTAGATTGTTCTACCCTAAGGCTTAATCTCAATCGGCGTACCATTTGGAACTGCTCTCCATATTTCTTCCATTTCTAAGTCTGAGACTGCAATACATCCATCTGTCCAATCCTTTAACTGAGTAAATGGAGCAAGCATTCCATACCCATTGGGTTGGCCATGAATCATGATATCACCGCCAGCAGAGACACCAAGTTTCTTTGCGTTTTCAATATCTTTAGCGTTCGGGTACGAAATATGTATGGAGCGGTAGAACGAACTCTTGTTGTTTCTCCAATCGAGTACATAGCTACCTTCTGGCGTTCTGGAATCACCCTCTTTGACTTTATGGCCTATCGGATCCCCTCCCAGGGCGATCGAGTATCGAGCCAGTTCCTTGGATCCATCCAAAAGGACAAGCTCACGATTCTCTTTATAAACCTCTACTCTTGTAGCTTGTCCTAAGTCTCTTGGCGAAGCCTCGAAGTACGCGTAGCCTAAAAATACGACTGCAGCGATTGGAAGAAGGATAATTCCTGAGGCGATAAGTACAAATTTCCGCATTCACTTGCCAAACAATCTAACTATTAAGCTCAGCGGCCATTAGCGCGCTCGTGTATTTTGCGGTAGCAAAATGCGTGGGCGTGCCAAAGGTCCGTTGCAGCGC